>DAIDJJ010000048.1:0-16144 GCA_027451385.1 Spirochaetales bacterium
TCGCTAAATGGTCCAAAGCCGCCAGGGCCGAGGTGGGGTCGGCATCAATCCTGCTCTTCCACCACTGTAAGTCTAATTCTGCTTGGGCTTCTGGAGAAAGGTTCCATTTCTTGGCGAGCTGGATAAACTCCGCAAAGCCCTGGGGAGACGTCTGGCTTATTTGAAGACAGGCTGCTTTTAACACAGAAACCGCTTCCATCGTGTGTCCATAGGTTTCAAAGTACTGGGCATAACGCGAAAAAGCTTGGTGCAAGTCACCACCGGGCTGAACTAGAGCCCCTGCCGCTTGAGGTAAGGCGGTTTCAGCGGCTTTGGTCTGGGGGTAATGAACCACTACATAGGTATAAGCTTTCTGAGCCTCTTCAGCCTTTCCCAGACTTTGCGCCGTTTGAGCCCAACGGTTAAAAAGCTCAGCGACGGTTTGAGGTTGTTTCTGATAAACCTTGGCCATTTCTTCCAAATGTTCCCACGCTTGTGAAACTTGTCCTAGTTTGAGCTCGGCTACGGCAGCTTCTTCCCACCATTCCGGGGATAATCGCAAAGAGGGGTGGCTCAATTCTTGACCCCATATCGCCAAAGCCTGTTGATTCTTACCTTGTCGTGCTAAGGACAGACCTTGTAAAAACAAAGCTTCTAAGTCATGAGCGGATTGGGGGTAAGTTTTTACAAAACTTTGATAGGCGGCGGCCGCCTTATCCCATAACTGTCCTGAACTTAGGGCTTGAGCCTGATGCCACGCCGCGTTTTCCTGATCAGGCATTTTTAAGTGGGGTACAGCTTGGGCATAAGCTTGCGACGCTTGTTCATATTGAGCCTCCCGAAACAAGACCGCCCCTAAGGCCGACCAAGCGGCTCCGGTCCAAGGTCCGTCAGGACTTTCATTCAGAAGTCTTTTTAAACTAGCTTGTGCCAAGTCTGTCTTGCCCCCGTCTAAAAAGGCCAAGCCACGAGCTAAAAGCGCCCGCCAATACAAATCTTTTTGACCGGAAGACTGTCCGTTACCCAGACGTTCCATGAGGGTATAAAAATACCCTTCTGCGCGAAGCGGTTCCCCCCGATTCAGGTAAACCATGCCCATTAAGTACAAAGCCTCCTGGGCTTCGGCTGTTCCATGAAATTTATCTTGGAGTTGTTGACTAAGCTTGAGGACTTGGGTGGAATTTCCCTGGTAGTCGGCTATTTTAGCCTCTTCCAACAGGTACAACTTCAGTTGAGGTGAATGTGGATACTCTTGAATGATAAATTTTAAAGTCTCTTGGGCTTGCTTCCAATAGGACTTTTCACGCCAAAGACGGACGGCGTTCCACAAAAGAGACTCTCGAGGGGCTTGAGGATGCTCCTTGGCCCAAGCATACGAACCTTCGGCGGCTTGTAAGACTTGACCAGACTTTTCTTTTTCTAAAGCCCAGGATAACTCAGCTTGTGAGGCCAAATCTTCGTCCGGCCCTTGAGCAGCTTTCGACCAGGCTAAAGTAGCCTCTTCATGGTTTTGTGTTTGTAACCATGCCAAATCGGACCAGGCTTTTTGACGATGCGCAGGTGATAGGTCCAAAGCTAAATAGGCTCGAAGAAAATCACTGGCCTGTTGCCAATGGCTTTGCTTTTGTTCGGCATCAATCAATACCGGCAACAATTCCGAGGCTCTGTCTGGATGATTTTTCCAGACCCTTTCTAAAATCTGAGTTTCTTCAGTTCGTTGTTGGTGCGCTAATAAAGGGGCCAATCGTAATGCGGCATCCGGAGCTAAACTGTTGTGGGGGTAATCCCGAAGCAACTTTTCCCAATAGTTTTGAGCTCGAGACGGGTCTTGCGTCACGGTTAGATCCCCTAGGCGTATCAAAGCTTGGGGCTTAAGTGTATCGTCCAGAGGCTGGTTTATAAACGTCGTCCAAGCCTGAATTGCCGTGGGATCCTCAAGTTTTTGGCGTACTAAACCCAAATAAAACCAAGCTTTGGCCGAAAGCTCGGGGTCTCCGGATAACTTTGTTTGAGCTTCCCAATAGTCCTTAGCTGTCGACCACATTCCGACTTGAAACGCAGCATACCCTTCCCAAAAAGGAAGACGTTGGGTCAAGGCTCCTGTTTGCACCAACCTGGAGGCTTTTTGAAAACTCCCCAACGCTTGCTCAGGTTGTCCGGTGTGCAACAAGGCCATGCCTCGTAAAAAGCAAGCTGACCCAGCTTGTGTGTCATCCGGATAGGTTTCTAAGAATCGGCTTCCCAATTCAACAGTTTCTGACCAAGCTTGGGCATTGAAAGCTTGTTCTATTTCCGACCACAAGTGTCGAGATGTTTCAGCCCAGGCAATTGTCCCCCAACAGAGCCAAGCTGTCAGAAATAAAACTTTGTTCATCGAGTGGGTGCCGGCTCAGGCTGGGTTGGCTTTCGGATTTTCAAAGCCAGTTTTTCTCGTCGAAGTTCAACCACAATTCGATCACCGGCTTCTAAACGCCCCTTCAAGATTTCTGTTGATAAAACATCCTCAAGTTCTCGTTGCAACACGCGTCGCAACGGTCGAGCGCCATACAACGGGTCGTAGCCTTTTTGAATCAACCAGGCCTTAGCTTTTGGCGTCATTTCGAGGTGAAGATTTCGCTGCAAGAGACGTTCCCTGACCTCCCCTAATAAGAGATCGAAAATAACTTCGACTTCTTTGGAAGTCAACGCGTGGAAAACCACAATTTCATCGACTCGATTGATAAATTCTGGCCGGAAAAGACGTTTTAATTCATTCAGAGCAGAAGATTTAATCTCTTGATAATTCAAAAGCCCTTCCTGGGTTTGAAAACCCATACCACCGGATTTGGTAATTTGCCGGGCTCCGGCGTTGGACGTCATAATCAAGATGGTATTTCGGAAGGAAACCGTATGACCAAGATTATCTTGCAACTCACCCTCTTCAAGGATTTGTAACAACAAGTTAAAAACATCCGGGTGAGCCTTTTCGATCTCATCCAACAAGACAACACTGTAGGGTTTTCGGCGAATTTTTTCGGTGAGTAAACCACCTTCTTCATACCCCACATAACCGGGAGGGGCTCCCACTAACCGGCTTACATTATGTTTTTCCATAAAGTCTGACATATCCAGCCGAATCAAGTTTTCAGTGCTACCGAATAGAAAATCGGCTAGAGTTTTCGCCAGTAAAGATTTACCGACACCTGTGGGGCCCAAAAAGATAAAGGACCCCAAAGGCCGTCTTGGTGAGTTTAAGCCGGTTCTGGCCCTCCGTATCGCTGAGGCGATCGCAGAAATCGCTTCTTCTTGCCCAACCACCGATTGATGCAAAACAGATTCTACCTGCAAAAGCTTTTCGGCTTCGGTTTGAGCAATGCGATTTAAAGGAATTCCCGTGACATCGGCCAAAATATTTTGAATATCTTCTACCGTAACGGTACGGGGCTGCGCCTCAGCTTGGTTTTCCCATCGTTGACGGGCCTCTTCCACTTCTTGTTTTAGACGCCTGACTTCATCCCGAATCGCTGCAGCTCGTTCATAGTTTTGATTGCTAACCAAATCATTTTTTTCTTTGACAAGGGCCTCAACCTGCTGTTCAAGTTGGGTAACCTCCACAGGACGATAATTATTCTCAATTTTTTTCTGCGAGCCGGCTTCATCCATGAGATCAATGGCTTTATCAGGAAGACTTCGGTCCGAAATATACCTGTGGGAAAGCGAAGCCGCAGCTTCAATCGCTTCAGGCGTGTACACCACATTATGAAATTGGGCGTATTTATCCGCAATACCTTGAAGGATTTCAACCGCTTGTTCTACAGATGGCTCACCCACAATCACGGGTTGAAACCGTCTTTCTAAAGCCGCATCTTTTTCAATATGTTTTCGATATTCTGCCAGAGTAGTTGCCCCAATGCATTGAATCTCACCGCGGGACAAAGCAGGTTTGAGCATGTTGCTGGCATCAATGGCCCCTTCTGCTCCGCCGGCACCTATAATGGTATGCAATTCGTCAATAAAGAGGATGACATTCCCAACGGCCGTAATTTCTTTCATAACCCTTTTTAAGCGCTCTTCAAACTCGCCTCTATACTTCGTCCCCGCAATTAAGGCGGCTAAATCTAGCGTCATGAGACGTTTCCCCGATAAGGAGGAGGGCACGGCATCCGAGGTAATGGCTTGGGCAAGAGCTTCGACAATCGCAGTTTTCCCGACTCCTGGCTCCCCTATCAGGACAGGGTTATTCTTGGTCCGACGAGATAATATCTGGATCACACGAGCCATTTCTTTTTCACGACCAACGACTGGGTCCAAAGCTTTCTTTTGTGCCAAGGCGGTTAAGTCTCTTGAAAACTCGTCCAATGTAGGTGTCATTTTTTTATTGGGAACATTGGGGGCAGGTCGTTTCCAACGCTGATCTTCTACAGCTGGCAGTTGACGTGGTTCCCGAGTTCGAACTGGCGACCCCCCAGAAAGATCACTGATGACATCACGAAGAGTATCTATGGTTATGCTGTTATTTTGTAAATACAGAGCAACCACACTGCCCGTTTCTGCTACAGCTGCCAACAAAAGATGTTCGGTCCCGATGTACTCGTGACCTAAAGCTCGTGCTTCATTAGCACTTTCTTCTAAGATGCGTTTTCCGCGTTTTGATGGGGGAACATCTCCTAAAACAAAGCCTGAAGGCTTGCGAGGTATGGCCTTTTCAATTTCTAATTGAAGGGCATTGAGGTCTACATTCATGGACTTCAAGGCTTTATAGCCAATGCCCTCACCATCTTTCAGCAAAGCCAAAATCACATGTTCGGGGAGAAGTTGATCAGAATGAAAGCGTCTGGCTTCTTCTTGTGATAAAACAGTAAGAATGCGTTGTGCTCTTTGTGTTAAACCTTTAAACATTCTTCTTTCCCCCCAATAAAATCGTCCGAATAAGATCCGAGCGTAAGACATCTTCGCCCTCTGAACTGGCCAACAAGGCCCTGAGATGGGCTCCCTGCAAGCGGAAGAACAAAGGATCCAAGCGTTCACTGACGCTCTCTTTAATTATAATCAATTCAGAAGCCCTTCGCAAAGCCGATAGGGCTGGCAAAGTTTCTTCCCAAGTTAGCCTTCGGGCGTTAGTCAGTAATCCCCAAGCTCGCCCTATCCGATCTTCTAATTGCAGGGCCTGAAGTTTGGCTTCCCGTTGCCGGGCTTCGATTTCACCTTTGGTGATTTTCTCAACCAAAGAAACGAGTACCGCACTTAATTCACGTTCACTACGGCCAAACGAAAAAGCATTTTGAAGCCAAAAGAAATCTGATTCACCACGACTACCGGCCCAAACTGGTAACAAAGAAAAACCTTGACGTTCAACGGTTTTCATCATGGCTTCCCATAAGCCGGACGATTCTGAAGCTGGCAAATGCAAAAGCGCAGAAACTTGGACCCCACCGCCAGCATGCGCAGGATCTGCCGTTACCCACCCCCAGTGTGAACGCCAAGCAAAACCCAATTGCTGTCCCCAAGAGTCTAAACTTTTCCAAAACTGTTCCGCTTGTTGGGGTTGGAATCCTAAACTTAACTGGCGAAGCCGCAGATGATCTTCGCCCCCAAAATGAAGTCCCCACCCATCTTGAGCTTCCCACCAAGAAACTGCCTCTCGGTCCTGGACTAGCCCATCTGGAACTAAAAGTCGTTCTTGAGCCAAAGCTTTCGTTACAGGAGGGGCTTCCTTCCAAACAAAGGGAGCACTGAGGGTATCCTCCGATTTCACAGCTTCAATCAAACGACTCTTAAGTTCCAGTTTTTGCTCGGCACGGCATTTTCCTGTAAAAGGCCAACCTTCTAAATTGCGGAAGGCAGTCCAGCGCAGAGCAAGCACACAAGGATGAGGTTCTGTTGGCTTAGAATACCAACTTTTCTCGGGATCAAGAACACCGATCACAAGGACTCCTGCAAGGAACGAATCTCATCACGCAACTGCGCGGCTTGTTCAAACCGTTCACCTTCTACAGCAACTTTCAAGTCCGCTTGTAATTGTTGCAATTTCTGTTCACGTGCCAGAGGAGACGTTAGCAGTGTCCAAATTGGAGCTTCTGAATGGTAAGCTGGCCAACCGTACCGGCGAGAGCGTTCTTCTAACCAGGAGGAAAAAGTAAGATAGCAATCAGGACAACCAAGGCGGCGAGTTTGCAGGACTTCCTCAAGAGACTCCCCACAGGTGGGACATTGCTTTATCTCTTCTTGGGGAGTTTCACCTAAAAGTATCGTAAGACAGGAGCGGCAAACGTCCCATTCCTGCTTTTCTCCGTCACGAATGACTTCAAGTTTGGTTAAAGCGGCAATTTTCCCACAGCGGCGACACGCTCCACTCATGAAAGGCCCTTATCTAAAGACGGAAAACTTAAGTCTGGTACAGTTTCACGGGTAAAAAGCCATGAACGATGAATACTTTTATGAAAGTCACGCGGAACCGTTAAGGATGATAATTCGCGACAGCGAACTTTAGGAAACAATTTTTCGTCAAACTTAAACTTTTGATAGTTGTTACTAAAAAACAATAAACCGTCTGGTGAAAGGATTTTAAGACAACTTTGGATCAGTTTCGGGTAATCTCGTTGAACATCCAAAGTTCCTTCCATTTTTTTGGACTGAGAAAAGGTGGGTGGGTCAAGGATAATCACATCCCAGGTCTTGCGAGTTTCTGTTTTCAGAAATTCAAAAACATCACGCCGGTAAAACCGATGATTGGTCCCATCAAGACCATTCAGGACCAAATTCTTTTTGGCCCATTCGATGTAATTGGCATTGAGATCCACCGTAGCCGTTTCAAAAGCGCCCCCCTGAGCCGCATAAACCGTAAAACTCCCTGTATAGGCAAAGAGGTTTAAAACTCGGCGACCAGCAGATAAACCACGCACATAGGCTCTTGTCCAACGGTGATCCAAAAATAAGCCTGTATCCAAATAATCCTTCAAATTGACCAGGAATTTTAAACCGCCTTCCCGTACTGTTACGTACTGATCCGTTTGTTCTAATCGTTCGTAACGGGCGCCTTCTTTTTGCCGTCTTCGTTGTTTAAGATGAATTCGCTCCGTTGACCAGCCCAAAGTCTCACAGACAGTTTTTACCGTTTGAAGTAGTTCGGGATCTTCGTCTGGAATCTCTTCCAAAACATACCAGACCTGGTCATGCTCATAAACATCAATAATCAACGGAAAAACATCTTCTTCAAAAAGACGGTAACAGGAAATCTGATTGGCTTGAGCCCAGCGGCGCCTTTGTTGATGCAGAAACTGCAACCGTTCTAAGAATTCGGGAAGCCGTTGCATCGGCAGCATCCTATTCGTCTCCGTCAGTTGTGGTTTTTAAATCTTTTAACCAACGTTCCGCCACAGGATCCTCGGGGTCGTATTCCAAAACAGTATCAAAAAAACCTCTAGCCTGTTCACGATCTCCTGATCTTAGGGCAAGGACTCCTAAATTACATAGTATTTTTGTATTTTCACTATCCCGGCGAAGGGCCTTCTCGAGCAGACGTCGAGACTCTTTAAGCTCGCCCAATTCCATTTGACAAATAGCCATTTCATTAAGAAGGTCAATTTCATCCCCTCCTTTGGTTAAAGCCTCTGCAAAAGCAGAAAGGGCTTCTTGCCATTGTCCCAAGCGGCGCCTTGCCCAACCCAGCAAAAACCAAGCATTCCATACACTTTTGTCCTGTGCGAGAAATTCTTGAATGCGGTCTATTCCTTTTTCTTCTTGGCCCAATAGGATAAAGTCATAGGCTTCCTTGAAAAGTCGATCAAAATCTTCTCTTCGCCCCATTTCCGCCAATGCCTTTTTCGCCGCTTGTACTTTAGCTTCGTCTCGACTTAGTTCAAAAAAAGCATCAAAGAGTCCTCGTGCCCGGTCGACATTTTTCTGCTTTAAATGAAAAAAACCTGCATAAAAAAAAGCATCTGGTAATGGCGGTGTGGCCATCACAGCCTCAGAAAATCGTTTCTGAGCTTGTCGCAAACATTCTTCTGCTTCTTCCATTAAATTTCGTTGCGAAAGAGCTTCCGCCTGCTCATCATACATGAGGGCTAAATTCAACTGAGTTCGAGGATTGGTGGGGTCTAAGCCTTCTAAGGCCAAAAAAACCTCTTCTGCCAAACGAAAATCTTTGGCTTGAGCTTTAACTATGCCTGTACTAGATAATTCTTGAAAAATCTCAGGTCGAACGGCTAGGATAAATTCACGATAATACTCAAAGTCAGGATGTGAACGTTCCCACGCCATGATTTTCAACATAGCCGCGAGGATTTGTTCCCAGGAAATTTCGGCCAAATTCGGAACCTCAGCATTTCTACCCTCAACGGGAAGAGGAATGGAAGGGTTTAATGCAAAAGAACCCAACGTTCGGGCCAACTCTTGGGGGACTTGAACATAGTATAATTTATAATCACGAGACAAACTCAAGGAGACTCCTTCGCCCCTTCGGAAGTTGGTTTTAAAGCCAAAAATTTCGATTGCATCCGAAGAAAATCATTGATTTTGATTTTATATTTTTGAGGGACAGTTTCAAGTTTGAATTGAAGAGCCGCTAAGGTTAAATCTTTTCTACCTTCTACGGGTTCTACCCGCACAAAAGATCCCTCCAACTCGAGTAACTTACCATCCTCTGCATTGATCAATTTGAGTACCGCTAAACGGTTGTTCAGAAATTTGGCAATACCAGGAAGAATTAGCTTAGCTCCGCCAAAAGATAAATCCCTCAATAAACATTTCCGGTCCACTTGCTCAACACTGATGATGGCCGAACAAGACTGAAAGCCAATTTTCTGAATAATTTTTTCATTAACAGGAATACGTTCATCTCGACGTTTTGTTGAATTCACATTTGCTTCAAGAAAATGGCCAATGATTTCAATGAGATCATCCGGCGGTCTTTGTGAAAACTCCAAGGTCATAAAATAAAGGTCTTTATGGGGAGCACTGTTGTACCTGTTGTATCCCTTAACGCGAATTCCCACAAAAAAAGTGAGAGGCTCTACAGAATCCGTTTGTCGAAAACAAAACCTTAAGGAACCTAAATTACTTGAGGTTTTTAATTTCTCAATTTGATCAGCTTTTAAGTTTAAAATTACCTTCGCCCCGGCCATAGAGGTAGAGTACAAGATGCAGGGCCAGGTAGAGCCGCCGAACTTCAGAGAAATTTGATCTTGAAGTAAACCCAAAAGGTTCGAAACCTCTTTGGTAAGAGTCACTTCAATCGTACTGTATAAGTCGAAATAAGACTGTATTTGTTGACTGGTAACAATCGCCATGGCGTTATGCGAGGATCGAGTCTATCCTTTCAATCAAAGAACGGGTAATGCGTTCTGCTTCTTCGGCTTCAGGACGTGTTAAAGAAACCTTTTCACGTTCTTTCAATAATTCATCTGCCAAAAGAATTCCTGCCAACAAGGCTGTTTTCAAGGCATCACCGCTTGCCAATGACCGTCCAGTTTCCTCTATCTTCTGTTGATAGTAGGCGACAACTTCTTTTAAATAGTCAAGGTTTTCATCGCTTTTTAAGGTAAAAGAAACACCCAAAAGCTGTACAGACAGCAATTGTGAGGCCATTTTGCTTAGAACAAGCCAAGGCCAGACTGTTCAATCTCACGCTCCTCAGGAGCTATCTGAGATTCGTCAAGCGATTCAGTAGGAATTTCTTGAGGTTCAGAGTGCACGGGCAATTCAAAAGTCTCAGAAGCTTCCCTTTCACCTGAAAAGCCAAGATCTTGAGAAACCTCTGTTTGATCAGAAGTCTCTACAAACTGAACACGGGAGGAAACTTGAGTTAAGTCCCCCTCGTCTTCGACAACGGGGGAACCAGCCTCAATTTGACCCAAATCATTTAAGGCACTTTGAATTCCTAATTCCATTTGGGTCTGAGCTGACTTTAAAGCAGCCAAGAGTTCTTCCATCTCCTGGATGCGCACCTCAGTATCGGTCAAACGAGACCTTAGATGATCATTCTCTCGGCGAAGATGAACAACTAACTGAACAGCTTGTTTGACTTTAATTTCCAAGGTTCGCACCTGGTCGATGTGAATCATACTAACAACCCCTAGCTAGCCAAAGCGGCCTTGACTTTTGTCACAATGGTCCCGAAGGCCTGCGGATCTTCAATGGCTAAATTGGACAAGGCTAAGCGATTCAAAGCAATTTGAGCCTTATTTAACCCCTGAATAAATCTTGAGTAGGTCAAACCTTGGGCACGGACTGCTGCAGAAATTCTCGTCACCCACAATCGACGGAAATCACCCTTTTTAGCCTTTCTGTCGCGGGTTGCATAGTGAAGAGCTTTCGCAGCTGCGTCTTTAGCAGTTCGAAAATTCGACTTCGCACGTCCACGGAAACCTTTAGTGATTTCGGTATATTTTCTACGGCGGTCACTCCGCCTTGTTCCATCTACTGCTCTAGGCATCTCAATTACTCCTTAACCGTAAGGCAACAATGTTCTAACACGACGGGCTTCGGATTCACACAGAATTCCTGGTTGACCGAGGTTTCTTTTTCGTTTGCGACTTTTCTTGGTCAGAATATGTCTCAAACCGAGTTTTTTAAACTTGACCTTTCCGCCGGCTGTCAAGCTGTAGCGCTTCGAAGCGCTTTTCCGGGTCTTCATCTTAGGCATCAACTTCCCCTTCCTATTTTTTTGCCTTGGGGGCAATGGTCACAGACATGAAGCGGCCTTCCATTTTCGTCGGGCTCTCCACCACGTACACACCCTCAAGCATTTCCAAGACCTTATCTAACACAACTTTACCAAGTTCAGGGTGAGCCATCTCTCTACCGCGAAATCTCACCGTAACCTTGATTTTATCCCCTTCTTCAAGAAAATCTTTGATGTGCTTAACCTTAAACTCCATATCATGGCGTTCAATTTTGGGCTGCATCCGGATTTCTTTCAGCTGGGTAATCTTTTGGTTTTTCTTGGCGTCTCTAAGTTTTTTTTCCTGTTCAAACTTGAACTTGCCGAAGTCCATAATCTTACAAACAGGAGGAACTGAATTCGGAGCTACTTCGACCAGGTCAAGGTTGGCTTCCCTCGCCATTTGCAGGGCTTCAGCAATGGAAACTACCTTCTGTTCACCTTCTCCGCCTATAAGACGCACTTCCTTGACCCGGATCTTGTCATTGATCCGAAAATCCTTCTCTTTTGTCGACATATCCCTCCACGCAAGTTTCGTTTGTACGGATTTCAGTCAGTGAATCTAGCATAGCTTTGAGGTTTTGTCCATAACAGGATAACAAAACCCGAGTTTCCCACCTTGCCAAGCTTATTCTCTCATGTCAGGATGCATGCATGAACCTTTTCTTACTTTTTTGCCTTCCAACCGTAACGTTTTTACTCGTTTTGCGCTATTGGGAAGGTATTCGCCCCCCTCAGCCCCTGCTCTTTTATTCTACCAGCCTAATTTGGGGTTTAGGAGCCGTTTTGCTCACCATGCCATTTCGCCAATGGGCCGTCTTTACGGGGGATTTTGCTGGTTTTTTTGAAGGCAACTGGTTTAATAACAGTTTCTTAGGACCGGCCTTGCTGTTTGGTGCTTTTTATTGGCGCCACCGAAAGGAAGGTGATCAAAGCTTGATTTTGTTGCGCCTTACCCTTTGGTTTGCTTCGTATTTTACGTTTCTAGGTCTTTCTGACTTTTTAACGACCATAAATTCCTTTGGCCCCCCTGAACTGTTCTTTTCTCCGTTAAGCTGGGTGCTTCAATTGGTCTGGTGGCCCATCCTCTATTTACAATTCATCACAACCATGTCTAAAAAACGACCGGTTTTTTGGCTGGCCTCGTTTTTAGGAATAGGACTTTGCCTCCCCCTTCTACTGATGCTGTCTTATACGTCATGGGCATGGTTAGCTTGGATAGCCCTCTCTGCAGCTTTTTTCGGAACCTGGATTTACCTGGAACGTTTTTACTCTCCTTTACGCACAAGCTTATCCCAAGTCAACAATTAAGAAACTTAAAAAAAGCCGTTCATCAAAATCTCGATGAACGGCTCACGTCAGGACCAATTCTCTGAGAAGAATTAGTTTGCCGGGAGAGAAGCTAAGACAATCTTGACATCCCGTTGAATTGCCGGTGTGTACAAGAACTGAGCTTGCAACAACCCAGGCCGAACCGAGGGATTGTGAGCCTTTTGCATAGCCCAAAGTACTGTTTTTAATTGAAGAAGATCAAAGTCGCTCAACATCAAGCCGTTAGTGGACATATCATTAAAATTCCCCAACAAATCCGACAAATAGGAAGCCGCAGCGGGGCTGGCATTGATTCCTAAAGCTTGAATCATGGTTAAGATTTCACTTTGCTGGTTGGCAGTCTTTGCGGTTTGATATTCCTGGCGGAATAGCTTGACGGCATCGGCAGAGTGATCTTGATACTGGATGAGCATAGCTAAAGCCTTTCCTCGTAAATTGGCTAACTGCAGAGACTCTTGCAGGTTATTAGGAATAAACTTTATCCCTTGGGCCATTGCCGCCAAAGCCGCTTTTACCTTTCCTGCGGAAGGAGCCGTGGAATTATTCTCAGCATCCAAAGCATAGAGCATTTTTGTATAACTCGTCTGAGTATTCATGATCTTGATAAGCACATCGGTAGGATCAGCCACCATCGTTTTTAAAAGCTCGGTTGCCGTTTGTTTTACCTTTCGCTCTGGGCTATACCAACCAATTGAGGCATAAAAAACTGGTTCATAACCTCGAATATCCCGCATCAAGGCCAGACCTTGCACTAAACCGAACGCGACAATTTCTTGAGCTTCGGCGTTGTTAGGGTCAGGGGCTAGGTTACTATCATTGAGCGCTCGTACTAAAAACGGTTCATACTGAACAGCATGGAGTTGGCCTAAGGTCATGGCTGCTTCTGCTTTCAAAAAGGGATGATTGACTGTTTCTTGAAAGACGGCAAAAATACTGTCCGAAGCGGCCACCGCATTCAACTGCCCCAACTCCTGAATAATCAAACCAGCTAAGCGAACTTTACTTTCAGTCCTCTGCAAATCCGAGGACTCAATCTTGCTCGATACCAAATCGGCCAAAGCTTGTGTCAACATGTCTGAAAAACTGGGATCTTGGAGCTGCTGAATATTTAACAACACTGCATACCGCATGTCGTCATTAATCGCATTCTTATAAATTCGTTCCCAAACAGCTGTTTTCTCGTTGGCAAAAGCTCCCACAGCAAGTCCTGCGGCGATCACCAAGGCAATGATATAACGTTTCAATTTCATCTAGCTTTATCCTTACTAACCCTTGGTCCGCGTAATCCAGGTATAAGTCAGCACCTGTTTTTCCGTTACATTCCCCCGCACAGAAATGGTTACCGCAGAAGGTTCTGTATTCGTTCCGTCGTAGGAATACTCCCACGTTCTCAAATACGGGACAAAACTTTCTTTTTTGCTCAGACGGCCGTTATCCCAAGTATAAAGAGTTTTTTCAATCAAATTTCCCGTAGAGTCAGTGCCTTTAGTGGACAAAATTTCCCCTTGGGGGTTAAAAGTGGATTCAAAAACATCTAGGAGATTATTCCCGCCGTCATAAACTTCTGTTTTTACGTTATGACCTTCGGGATCTAGCAGATACTCTGTACGAGCCTGAATTCCGGAATCACCTGTTTTAGCAATCCATTCGGTGCGTTGTCCATCCTTATTATATTGGTAGTCACTCGCTGACTGGGGCACCTCTTTCGCATTGAGAAAAGTCTCAGAAAGGACATGACCTTGAGCGTCATAAACAATATCCTCGTAATCGACGAGATTTCCCGATTGCATATTTATAGTGGTCAGCCGCCACGCCTTCCCTTTTTCACTACCGGTTGTACGCTCAAGCAACGCCCCAGTACCATTAAAAGTTTCACGCAAGGTCACTCTTCCTTGCTTATCGTAAGTTGTTTGTACCCAACCTGCCACATCTCCGTTCGCGAAAAAGCTCTTAACGAGGTTGGGGAGTGCTTCTTGGTAAGTTGTGGGAGCCACAACGGTTGCCGCCTGAGTAGGGGATTTTTGGGGCGCCGTCGCGCAAGAAGCTAACGCCAATCCCAACAGGGCGATTACTGAATAAAATCGCATGCTATACCTCCATGCTATGGTTTTGAGAATAGCGGGATGACCGCTGAAAAGCAAGAAAAAGGCCTAAGAGGTTGACGCTTTCCTTTTAGAAATCTAAGCTTACCAGGTGAAATTTCCACTTGGGGCCGTTGGATTTCTTTTTTTAGCCCTTTCGTGTACCCCAGAGTATGGTTTCTTTGCGACTCCCGCTCAATTAACAGCGACCTCTTCTTTGGCACAAGGTTGGCAACATCGCCCTTTTTGGGAACGAGCTAAAGTGGAGACCCTCTCTGCTACCCAGCTTGAGACTAGCGTCAAAGAACTTTTAACTCGGCCTGGTCTACAGTGGAAAATCATCGTCCTTGCTTTTGAACCCACCCCCCTCCAAATGACGACGTGGAAAACACTCGCCCCTTATACCCGTTGGTATTGGATCGATCCGACAGGTTCCCCAACAACAGTTGCGGGGATTTACCGGTTATCCTGGTCCCTTCCTCAAGGTTGGTCTTTGCTGGGCAAGGCTTCGTCTAAGTGGGCAGTGCAGCACCACCTAACTAGTGCTCTAGCCCTTGTCGGTGAGTCCTCTTCGGAAAAGGAACGTCAAGCGCTTTTAACGAGTTGGTCTGTGCTTAGCCCTCGGGCCACCCTGACATTTAAAACGATTTTGCCTCAAGAAACGGCTTCAGAAGCGGTCTTAAGCCAAATTCCTGCACAAACTCCAGCACTTTTTCTTCTCTACGGTCCTGAGTCAGCGGATTTAATCACCCACCTCCCCACGACTACAGCGCGATTTGGTCTGTTTGTTCCCCTAGAATCCTATCCAGATTGGGACGTGGTTGTGACCCCTGATGGTAGGGCAACCTACCAATTCCTTCTGCGTTCACAGAATTCACCGCCCCAGGATCTAGTTAACTTACCTTGGAAAAGCGTAAAGCTTCACTCCTAATTATTTGACAAGGCCATAGGCGTCCTATATAATTCAGTTTGCCCTGTATTTTACCCCTCGGAGGAGTTAACCATGAAAGAAGCCAGACTTTTATGGGGTCTGACGTTGCTGTTGGCGTGGAGCTCGGCCCCCATGTGGGCTGACCAGGTGTCCCAGCGACTTGAGTCGATTACCATTGATACTTTTAATGATCCCAATCAACGCGTCTGGAATATCGATGGGAAAGAGTACAAGGAGACCCGAATTTGGGTGGCACGCGGTAGCAAGTTTGCCAGCAAAGTCGGGGATATTCAGTACCCCCGTTTGACCTATGTTCCGGCTTGGCCTCAAGCCTTGTTTTACAACAACCCAGATCATCTCAATATTCAAAGTTTGGGAATCAACGGTCGTTTTGACCGTGAGGGCTATAATTTCATAGAGATTTATCCGGCTAACCCCGATAAAAAAGACTCTAATGGCAATCCGGAGCCTGCACCGCTTCGTCTACCCGGTATCGTCAAAAGAATTGATATATGGGTTTGGGGTTCAAATTACCGCTATACCCTAGAAATCCACTTGCGAGATGCCGATGGTATTCCTTACGTCCTTAACGTAGGAAGTTTGGATTTCGCGGGGTGGAAAAACCTTGAGGTCAATGTTCCTAGTTATATTCCTCAAACTCAGCGCTACCTCCCTGAATATAAAGGTTTAACCTTAACAGACATGGTAGTCCGAACAGACCCCACCGAAAGGGTCAACAACTTCTACGTGTATTTCAAACAGCTGAATATACTTACCGATATGCAGCAGACACCCTTTGATGGCCGGGACTTGGCTCAGCCGTCCATCGTCTCAAAATACTGGTCCACGAACCAACAGGGGAAGTAAGCCATGAAGAAACTCGTAACCATTTTTGTTTTGGCAGGTATTGCCACACTAGGATGGAGCCAGACAGCAGCGACAGCACCAGCTAATCCCACCACTGGAACGGCAGCCGCCCAGCCTGCTCAATCCCAACCGTCTCAAGCTACCTCTCAGACGTCTCAAAGTTCAACTCAAGCGGCTTCGTCAAGGCGACAAGGGGCTGCTGCCCATTCTCCTCGGGCTCATCGTGTTGGTCATTTATTTCGAGATACGCAACAGCGTCTTCCTCTCGTCGGGGAACCTCACCAACCTCTTCGTCCAAGCGACGATCTTTAT
>DAIDJJ010000049.1:0-15935 GCA_027451385.1 Spirochaetales bacterium
CTCCTGAAGCATGAAGCCATGGCCGGCTTCCGAACCATCGCGCCAGAAGGTGACGCCGTGGCCGCCGCCGCCATGGATCGGCTTGCGCAGCCATGCCCTGCCCGGATCGGCGGGTCGCCCGTCACCAACAGGACATTGCGCAACCCAGCGGCATGATAACCAAATAAGTCCCCTTGCAGTCCAATCAAATTCTTGTCTCGGCAAGCCATGTGTAATACGCTTTCTAGACCCGTTGCTCTGGCCACTTCCACGGCGGCAACCAAAGCTGAAAGCCTGGCACTGGCCCGAGGCCCATCGGGAAAGTTGACAAACTCAACCCCCCCTGCTTTTAAAGCCTTGGCTTTTTCGAGAAGCCCCGAAAGGTCGACGCCTAAGGGAGAAACTAACTCTACGAAATTCACCCAACATCCCGTGGCCAGGGCTTTGCCTAAGTTCGAACGTTCGGCTAAAGGAACAGGGGGTTTTTCGACCGCTGTGGTCACCGTTGTCCAACGAACAGCGCGTCGACCGGCATCAAACGACAAGACCGCTTGAGCCATTTTTTCTGTATGCTCGGGTGTCGTGCCACAATCGCCCCCCACAACCAAAGCCCCGCCATCGACATAGAGCTTAGCAAACTCGGCATAGTACTCGGGGGAGGTGAGGTAGAATTGTCGTCCGTCAATTTCTTTGGGGAAGCCCGAGTCAGGCATCACGGCAATCGGCTTCGTGACGGTCTTTTTTAAAACGGCCAAAGCTTCGAGAGCTTCGGTAGGCCCCATAAGGTTCATGCCCACCACCTCGACGTCTAAGGTTTCGAAAAAGGTGGCCCAAGCTTGGGCCTCGGCTTTGATGGCTTCGGCATCGGGTAAAAAGGTACGTGAAAAAGTAAACTGCGCCTGAATAGGCACCTTGGGGGCCAACCGTCGGGCGGTTTCTACCGCTAAGGCCAGTTCCCGACGATCAGAAAAAGTTTCGAGAAGCAAAAGGTCGACACCAGCCCGAAAAAGTGCCCCAAGATGAGCTTCAAACGAGGCACAGGCCTCGTCTTCAGACAGTGGACCATCGGGGGCCAGCAACTTTCCTGTCGGACCCGCGCTACCAGCGACATAAACGCTATCACCGGCAGCCTCTCGAGCCAACTTGACCGCAGCACGGTTAATTTGCTCGGTCTTATCCGCAAGTCCAAACCCTTTGAGTTTAATCGGGTTGGCGCCATAAGAGTTGGTTTCGACAGCTTGTGCACCCCGGCTGATATACTCGCGGTGCACCTCAAGAACCATCTGGGGATTGGTTAGACAAACTTCTTCAAAACACTTTTTGAGGTAAACACCTTTGCTAAACAAATAGGTCGCCATGGCGCCGTCAAATACCAGGACGCCGTCCCGGAGCCGCTCGGGGTAAGGTTTAAGCATAGCTGGTTTTATGCCGAATCGGCCCCTTGGAGCAAGTCCAGAGGGTGTCCATTCTAACCTTCCTCGAGTTTTAAGCTCTGACACGCTTGCAGGTAGGCGGCCGCCGACCAAGCTTGAAAACGTTTCCCCATGGGCATTCCTGTCCGTCCATGAACCCACTCGTTAAACTCCCAAGGACTGACTTTGCCCTGACGGTTTAATTGAGCTAATTTCACGAGTTCCTTACAGGCCACATCATAAAGCCCTAACTTTTGAATAAACAGCACCCAGTAGCCGCCAATAAATGGCCAGATCCCTCCATTGTGGTAATGATGGGGTAAGTTGAGGAGATTTACTGTGTAGTAGGGTTTCCAATCTGGATCACCATATTGGACAGGCGGGTAAAGATTGGTCACCGGCCAAGGCGAGTTGGCCCCTACCCCCCAGAGGAATTTGAAGACGACTTTGGCTTGTTCAATGTCGATGACGTTGAAGAGGAAGGCTAAGAGATTGCCCAAAACGTCACAACGCCAATTAAATCCAAAAGGTGAAAGTTCTGCGAGTAAATAGGAGGTATCGCCCAACGAGAATTGACGGTCCGCAAAAGTTTGATCAAAGGGCACATCGGTGGGCGCGGTTCGAGGCCAGAAGGACGCGAGCAACTTATAGCGAATTTTCTGAGCACTTTGCAAGTACTTTGAAGAAAGTTCCGTTTCGCCACCCATTTCCAGAAGCCGACTGTAAGCAACGTGGACGCGATACCAAAGGACCTCATCGTACAGAACATGGTAACTTCGCCCAAAAAGGTCGGTCCAATCTCCTGCCTCGGGAACCTCCAATAGGCCATCCATGTTTGCATCCTGAGATTCCAGAAACCTCATAATATGCTTGAGGGTGTCCCGGTAGCGTTTCCATAACTCCCAATCTTGCGTCTTAAGAACATAAGCGGAAAAGGCAATAACCACCCAAAGTCCCGCATCTATGGCACAAATCCCACCTACCCCGCCATAATCCGCCTCGCGTGTATCCACCCTTACGTTAGCCGGGGTATGACCGTTGGGGGAAACATGGTCTAAAAGGGTGACTAAAGTCGCCCGTTGAGCGGCCCTGATCTCGGGTTCCTCAAGATCAATTGTCAACCCAATGGTAATGGCGCCGTCCCGAGCCCATACAGATCGGTAATTGATATCCGTGCCCACGACTTCATTGTCGGCAAGGGAACACGCTGTAAAGCCAAGGGGAGTAATGTTACGTTTTAGGGCTATCAGGGCTTGTTCGTACCCTTCTAGGATGAGGCTCCGTTCGTCTGAAGTAAGGTCCCCGAAAGCGTCTTGACTAAACAGCATTCTCAGGGTGGCATCTCCCCCCGAGGCTTGAGGTTGCGGCGCTTCGGGGAGCACCCCAAAGTGGTGCAATCCTTCAAGAACACCTTCGGCATGCGCCTTGCTGGCCATGTAGGCAGGGATGGGAACCACCGCTTCCAACAATTCCGGCAAGGCGTTTTCTACAACAATGCGGTTCACTCCCGGGAGCAGAAACATATTGGTGTCATTGCCAGAATCGCCGGCCACAACCACCTCGTTTAAAGGAATCTCTAACCACTGAGCTAACCACTTCAACGACGCGCCTTTCCCCGCTTCACGAGGGACAATGTCGAGGTCCCGATGACTGGAGTAAATCAACTTGGCCTCGAGCCCCTCACGTTCTAAACGGTCACGAATTCCCTGAAGAACTTCGGCAGAAGCATTGGGCAAAAACCAACTAGATTTATACGCTTGCAAGAACTTCGCGGGCTGACGGGATGCCCCCGGCACCTGACGCAAAATGTGATCTATTTTGTTCCAGTCCCAAGTTGAGTTAAATTGGGCGGTAAATTCCCGGACTGGCCTTTTTTTTCGCCCATCGTAGATTTGGGTACCCACACCGCCGATGATAAAATCTGGCCAGGGCAGACTTCCCCGAGATAAAAGATCTACCACATCTTGCACCAGCCGCCCTGAGTTGTAGCACAGTAAGGGGCGATGAAGGCTATCTAAATGCCGCCAGGTATCTCGAAAGCGGTTTAAGGCTTCATCATTCCCCAAAAGGGTTCCGTCAAGGTCAGAAGTAAATAGTCGAATCACAACTCAGCCCTCTTCAATCCAAGGGTCAGCCCAATGATCATCTTCAAATTCGGCTACAGAAGAAGGGCGTTCGATTTGCATAATCAACTGCTGAGCTATTCCCGTCCACGTAAACAACCCCCTCATCCGGTGGGCCCCCATCATAGAGAGCCTATTCCGTAAGCGTTCGTGCTGAAACACTTTGGTCATGGTAATTCCAAAGTCGAGGGGGTCAAACGGGTCGGCAAATAAGGCATGACGGCCAAACGAAAGGGCTCGAAAGAGTCCACCTTTGGTAGTCACAACGGTGGGAGTTCCACAAGCCATAGCCTCAACGGCGGTCATCCCAAACGGTTCATAACGACTCGACAAAGCAAATAAGTCGGCGGCTCGATAGTAATCCGGTAAGTCGACCTCAGGGATAAAACTCCCAAAGATGACACGATCCTGGATTTTTAAACGAGTCACCTGCTCTTTGAGCTCTTGAAGAAGGACATCTTCTGCGGAGCTAATGCTCTCACCGCCGACGGCCAAGTACAAACGAGCATCAGGAATACGTTCTGCCGTAATCGCAAAGGCATCAATTAAAAGATCATAGCCTTTATTTCGGGCCAACCGTCCTAGGGCCAGGACCGTATGACCATGAAATCCTAGAGTTTCTCGCAACGCCTGACGGCTGGCCTCACTGATCGGGTAAAAGCGGCGATCATCATACCCAGGGGGGATCATGCGTAGTTTTTCAGACCGAAGGCCATAATCGTGTGAAATCAAGTAGTATTGCTGAGGTGTTGTCGCCACCACCAGTTTGGCCTGGGCCATCAAGCGTTTTTCTTCGGCGATGCGCCGTGAAAAATTATATTGTTCCTCAAATTTGTCTTTATCGTCCGGGTAATCCTGCTCCATTTGGGCTTTTTTCCAGGTCCCTAAGGAGTGTGGCGTAAACACGAGGGGAGCACCACATTGTTGGGATAAAAGTTCGCCGGCTACAGCGGCATCCCAGTAATGACAGTTGAGAAATTGGTACTTCAAGCCATGAGTACGAATAAACTCTGCCGTGTTCTGAACCCATTCTTCCAACGAGTCCGCCAGGTACTCTTTGGGAATAAACTCAGGGCCCCCACAGGGAGAACGAAGAATCCGAACTCTTTCGTTGACAGGCTCCCATTGGGGCTGATCTTCAAATTGACGTGTCCAAATATCCACCTCGTAACCAAGGTCGGCTAACTTTTTGGACAGTTCTATGACATATACGACCTGTCCCCCGGTGTCACGGGCCCCCAAAGGAGGAAGCGCCGCCACATAGCCGTGCGTCGAAAGCATGGCAATACGGGGACGGGTGCGGTGTGGGGTAAACTGAGCATCCATAAGTTTAACCTAGTAATAACCTGCCGCTTTGTCAGTGTTTTTGAGGAAAATTCCTCAAAAAACTTGGGTTATCTCTAATATTTCCAGCGAAAAACAAAGTTCTTGCCGCTACCCGGGGTGCCTGGTCTCTTGTATATTGAGAATACCCATGAGCAACTCCACCCCCTACGACGCCCTTTTATACGTCTCTTTTGGGGGCCCAGAAGGCCCCGAGGATGTCCTTCCCTTTTTAAAAAATGTGACAAGAGGTCGTGGCATTCCCGAAGAACGACTCCAAGAAGTCGCCCATCATTATGACCTCTTTGGGGGAAAAAGCCCCCTAACTGAACAAAATCGAGCCGTCATGGCCAGCTTAGAAAAAGAACTCACAAAACGAGGAATTCAGCTTCCCCTTTGGTTTGGCAACCGAAATTGGCACCCTTTTTTGACGGACACCTTAGCCGAACTAACCGCTACCCTTGGCGAAGGCAAACGAATTTTAGCTTTTGTCACGTCAGCCTTTAGTAGTTACAGTGGTTGTCGCCAATATCGAGTAGATCTTGAACTCGCCCAAAAGGCCATCCCTGGTTCGCCTGCCATAGATAAAATTCGTGTCTTCTATAATCATCCCGGCTTTTTAACCGCAGCGACCGAGCGTGTTCGCGAAGAATTGTCCACTTGGCCAGAACAGGAACGGGACACAGTTGAGGTGATTTTTACCGCTCACAGTATACCCTTGACGATGGCTAAGCATTCGGACTACGAAGCTCAACTCCTGGATGCAGCCTCGTTGATCGCCGATAAATTGGGGCACACCCGCTGGCGTTTGGCCTATCAAAGCCGGAGTGGTCCGCCGCAAGTTCCTTGGCTTGAACCCGACATTCTAGATGTTTTAAGGGATCTGGAGTCCTCAACTGTAGCCCCCTCTCCATCTCGGCGTGTCGTGATTATGCCTTTGGGATTTCTGAACGACCACCTCGAAGTTTTGTACGACTTAGACATCGAGGCTCGACAATTGGCCGAAAACCTTCACTTGGACTTAAGACGAGCCGCTACAGTGGGCTGTCATCCCGCTTTTATTGCGGCTATTGCCGATTTGATACAAGAACGTTTGGACCCTACTCGCCCCCGGTTGGCAGAAGGAAAAAGAGGTCCCAAAGAAGATACCTGTCCCGAAACGTGTTGTTTAAACCCAGCGGTCCGTCCGGGCCGGCCCCTACCTCAGGAGAAACCATGACCTCACCAGAAAACGTGACTTTAATAGGCACCAAGAGCAACTTTCTTGCCGCTTGTCGACAACAACCAGTATCACATATCCCCGTTTGGTTTTTGCGCCAGGCAGGGCGTTATATGGCCGCATACCGTGAAGTCCGATCCCGATATAGCTTTCTCGAGATGGTCAAAAACCCTGAGGCCGCCTGCCAGGTGACCTTGCAACCTGTCGAAGCCTTTGGTGTGGATGCGGCTATTATCTTTGCAGATATTTTGCCTCCCCTGGAATGCTTGGGTTTTCAACTCGAGTTTGTCCATGGGGAAGGCCCCCTAATTCGGAATCCTCTGCGGGAAGCGTCGCAAGTCGCTCGCCTGAAAGATCCTGACCCTAAAAGAGAACTCGCTTTTACCTTTGAAGCCCTTCGCCTTGCCAGACGACGTTTGGAGCCACGGGGCACTCCCCTGATTGGCTTTGCTGGGGCCCCTTTCACGCTTGCCTCGTACGCCATCGAAGGCGGGGGAAGCCGAGACAAAGCCCTCACCAAAACTTGGATGCGGCAAAACCCTGACGCCTGGGCTCAGTTTATGACCATTCTAGCTGACTTAACAGCAGCCTACCTCACCGAGCAAGTGGCGGCAGGAGCCCAAGCCCTTCAATTGTTTGACAGCTGGATTGGCGAACTTTCCCCCGCCGACTACCGGGTTTACGTACAACCCTATTCGAAACGAATCTTAAGTTCGGTTGCGACTTTAGGAGTTCCGCTCATCCATTTTGGCACAGGAACAGCGGGTTTTCTCGAAGATCTGCGCGATGCTGGTGGTCACGTCCTAGGTTTAGACTGGCGGGTGGACCCCCTTGAAGCGTCTCGCCGACTGGGTCCCAAGGTAGCCCTTCAGGGGAATCTTGACCCTACCTTGCTGTTGGGGCCCTGGGAAGTTCTTCGTTCGGAAGCAGATCGTCTCTTGGAACAGTTGAGTTCAAGACCTGGCTTCATCTTTAATGTCGGACACGGACTTTTGCCGTCTACCCCCGAAGAGCAAGTAGCCCGTTTGGTGGAGTACGTTCATAACTATGTTCTCTGAACCCAAGGTGCCGTTATCCCAGACGTTGCCTGTAGCCGTAATCGGTGGAGGCTTGGCAGGACTGACCGCTGCGTACCGACTCAAGTCTCAAGGTGTACCAGTTCGTGGTTTTGAAGCGACCACACGTCTAGGGGGGTTAATTCAAACAGAGGTTTGGGAAGATAGTGTCTACGAACACGGTCCTGACGGCTTCCTTCTTCGCAAGGGGGCCGCGACAGCACTCTGCCACGAGCTAGACATCCCCTTACAAGACCTTAATCCCCTTCCCGAGAGAATCTATCTAGCTGGTCAACGAGGAATTTTCCCCCTTCCCCAGGGCATGGGTCTCTTGCTTCCCACCCGCTGGTCGTCGTTTTGGACTTCGCCTCTTTTAAGCTGGTTGGGAAAGTTTCGCTTTTGGGCCGAACGGTTTGTCCCTGCCCGCCACGCGGCTTCGGATGAAACCTTGGCGAGTTTTATCCAGAGGCGTTTCGGGAAAGAGACTCTGGCCACTCTGGCAGAGCCTCTTTTGGGCGGGGTCTGGAATACCGATCCCACCCGACTCAGTATGGAAACGGCCTTTCCCCATTATGTTCAACTCGAAAAGCGATTCGGAAGTGTTTTACAAGGAATTCACCAGGGAGAACGTTCAGGCGAAGGGGGGGGCTTAGCTTCACCCTTGCAAGGGGTCGAAGAACTGATTCATCACCTGGTTAAAAAAACGCCGGAAGTTTGGCAAACGGGACAAAGGGTTTTATCCTTACAAGCTCAACCCCAAGGTTGGCAATTATCGTTGGGGCCGTCGCACCCCCCCATTCTTGCACGTGCCGTAATTTTAGCCGTACCGCCGCACGTGGCTTCACGGTTACTCGCGGAAGCGAACCCCGAAGCCTCTGCGCTCTTGCGTACGGAAACTCGAGGCATTGGAACCATTTCGCTCACTTTGAATTCGAAAGATATCCTAAGACCGTTAGATGCGTGGGGAACTTTGTTTTCTCGGACGTCTGACTTCGCTATCGATGGCCAGCAATGGAGTTCCGTGAAGTGGAACCACCGGTCGGGTCCTGGACGCACCGTGGTTCGCGCTTTTTTTGGGGGCTTTAGGCATCCTGAGTTTCTCCAAGCTAATGATGATCTCGTCTTAACCGAAACTTTGCGTTCTTTTACACCTTGGCTGAGAGCGGGGGCACAGCCACTTCACGTCTCAATTCGCCGTTGGCAACAAGCCTTTCCCCAGGTAACTGTCGGTCATCGTCAGAGAATCGACAGCGCAGAAAAGCTTTTGGGGCCCGGGCTCGCTTTGGCGGGTCAGGGCTACCGAGGCGTCGGAATGCCAGCTGTGATCGAGAGTGCCGAAAGGGCTGTTCAAAGCATCCTCTCAGCACAATCATGAGGGGACTAATCCTTTAGGGAGCTAAGAATTCGTTGATTTGATTCAGCGCCGGGTCCTTCTTCCAGGCGGGAACAACACCCGGAGCCAGAGCGGCTTCTTCATCTTTACAGCGTTGGAAAAGTTCTAGAATCATAGAGGCGAGAACGCCCAGGTTGGAGCCAAAATTGGCGGCAGCCATTTCCGCCTTAATCTTTTTATCCTGGGCCATTTCCCGCAAATTCCCCAAAGCCACATTACGGGCATCTGGAAGAATTTGACGGCGAGCCTTTTGAACAAAGCGGGCAAGTGAAAGCAAGCAGGAATAGAGTTCGTCCAAATGCCAGCCTTGCTGTCGGTATAACGCGCTCTTTTCAGCCACGGTTTCAATATGGTCCCAATCTTGTCGGGAGACCTCTAACCGAAAAAAGGCCGGTCTTAGGTAGATTGTGGCGACATTGGCACGATAGTGTTCGCTTAAGCGGTCCACTAAGGTTAAAATGTCTGAATTCCTCGTCAGCATCTTGAGCCCCTTCTTTTACGAAAGATAACTAATCTTAATCAACTGAACCAAATTGACGATACACTTTTCCGGCAAAGAAAGGACCTAAATTGTCTAAATGGTGCATAGTTTGAAGGCTTTTTCTCATGGCCTGAACGACCGCAGAGGCACCAATTAACTCCTTGGCAACAATCCCAATGACAAAATCATTGTCATGCGTGTCAAATCCGTGGCAAGCCAACCGAATATCCTGAGCGATTCCCGCTTTACCAAAGGCCTTACCGATACCGCCATGATCCATCAAAACGTCATGCTTTTGCTCCTCAGGCAAGGCTTCGAAAGCTTTTTCTCGTCGAACTGGGTACCAGATGACCCAAGGATGCAACGGGTCGAGAATTCTAGATTTGGGCCGTTTCAGAAGTACCTCCTCTAGATCATTTTCATACCCCACCGCATAGGTTCTTCCGAACATGGCGAGTTCAGGCTTAAATGCCAATTGAGCAAAAGGAGGCTGGGATAAAAACTCTCTCGCCTCTGTAACAAAAAAATCTGGATTTTCTGACAGGAAAACCAGACCTCCCCCACGGGGATCATTTAAATCGGTGTATAAAGCTGAGGGTTTTCCCCACGAAGCTAAAGCTGTCGCCAAAGGTTCCAGAGAGGCGGCTCCGGTCCACGCTAAAAACTGTACATAAAGTCTACGGGTAGAGGTTAAGGGCGTACCATCCTTGGCCCTGCCGTGTTCGGAAATATCCGGAAGAAAAGGTTTATCCATATAGTCAGCTAACTCCCGTCGCTGATCCCTGTCAAGAGACCACGATTCTCGCTATACTTTCTCTATTCAAATGAATCACCAAGGAGCTCCTATGCCGGACAGCCCCCTTTCTCATGCCGCTTTTCAAGAGGCGCTCAAATTATTTCCTGGCGGGGTGAATTCTCCCGTGCGAAGCTTTGCCTCAGTGGGAGGTGAACCCGTAGTCTTTTCACGTGGATATGGAGCCACACTGGAAGATCCCGACGGACACCGCTATTTAGATTTTGTTCAAAGCTGGGGAGCCCACATTTTGGGTCATACTCCCCCGGGGGTGGTGCGAGCAATTAATCGACAAGTTCGACGACTGACTAGTGTGGGTGCGCCTACGCTAGAAGAAAATCAGCTGGGAAAACTCGTGCAAAAGGCGATTCCCTCCTTAGAACGGCTCCGCTTTGTGAGTTCAGGGACTGAGGCCGTGATGAGTGCCTTACGGGTCGCCAGAGCGTGGACAAATCGCCCTATGATCCTCAAGTTTGACGGCGGGTATCATGGTCATGCGGACGCCCTTTTAGTCAGTGCGGGTTCAGGGTTAGCAACCCTTAATCAACCGGCCTCAGCGGGAGTCCCTGAAACTTTAACGGCTTCAACAATTAGTGTCCCTTATAATGACCTTGAAGCCGTTCGGTCTGCCTTTACGGCCCATCCTGGAAAGATTGCCGCCGTCATCGTGGAGCCGATCGCCGCCAATATGGGTTTAGTTTTACCCTTGCCAGGCTTTTTGGAAGGCTTAAGGTCCCTCACTCAAGAACAAGGGGCCTTGTTAATATTTGATGAAGTCATCACGGGCTTTCGACTGCATTGGGGAGGAGTACAGACACAAGTCGGGGTCACCCCCGACCTCACCACCCTCGGAAAAATCCTTGGCGGTGGCTTACCAGTGGGCGCTTATGGGGGAAGAAAAGACCTGATGGACCTTGTAGCTCCTGTCGGGCCGGTCTACCAAGCTGGAACGCTCTCGGGAAACCCTTTGGCCATGGCAGCGGGAAGCGCGGTGCTGAAACAACTCACTCGGCCAGGGTTTTATGAAGCGATAGCTGACAAAGCAGAGCGCTTTTTCGAAACTTTGAATCACCGGCTTGACCCCACACGTTTTACCTTGGCACACAAGGGTGGACTTGGCACCCTTTTCTTTGCACCTGGCCCTATTCACAACCTGACTCAAGCTAAAACCTGTGACACGGCTGGCTATGCCCGCTGGTTTCATGCTTTGTTGGCACAAAATATTTTTGTAGCTCCAGCACAGTTTGAAGCTCTGTTCATTGGAGCGGCCCATTCTCCACGCTCCTTGCGCTTAGCCGCAGACGCGTTCCTGAGAGCATTGGAGGTTCAATGAACCGTCAACTCGCCTTAGTGTTTGATTTTGACGATACTTTGGCCCACGATTCCACCACAGATTTTTTAGAGGCTTGGGGAGTCGATGTCGAGAAGTTCTGGGGTGTGGAAAACAAACATCTTATGGAAACCGGCTGGGACCCTGTTTTGTCCTATATGTACCAAATGCAACTTCTCTCGAAAAAAGAACCGCAGAAACAACTCACTCAAGCTGAGCTCAAAGCTTTTGGGAACAAAGTTCGTTTTTACCCTGGTGTTCAAGAGTTGTTCCCTTACCTGCGAGAATTTGTTCACCACGAAGACAAATCTTTTCATCTTGAGTTCTATATCATTTCTAGCGGCCTGGGAGATTTGATTCGCTCCACCCCCATCGCAGGGGAATTCACAGATATCTTTGCCTCTGAGTTTGCCTATAATGAAGAGGGTGCTGTCGTCTTTCCCCAGCGGGTGGTAAGTTTTACAGACAAAACTCGTTACCTTTTTCAAATCTCAAAAGGGATCGTCGGGCCGGAATACGCCAACAAGCCCTTTGAAGTCAACCGAAAAGTCAAAGAGCTCCGCATCCCGTTGGCCAATATGATCTTTATTGGGGATGGGCTAACCGATGTCCCATGCTTTTCCTTGATGGCCAAAAATCAAGGAATTCCCTTGGCTGTTTACGACCCTGATAATCACGAGAAAAAGTTCAAAGCATGGGGTTTTGTGGAAGATGGACGCGTCAAAAATCTTCACTCAGCAGACTATCGAAAAGATTCTGATTTGGTCGGCTCCATCGAAATGTCGCTACGTTTTTTAATTAACCGCAATAAGACTGTTTATCAAGGTTGAAACCGAGCTTTCCCCTTTTGCTGTGCCTCGAAGCCTTGGCCTTAGTGGCTTTTGGCTTTTCTTGGCTCGTCAAAGGGGAAGCTCTTTTCCCTGACAGGTCTACAACTTTAGTGCGCCTGCAATAGCACCATGGACTGATTGTTGACCGTGTAACTACCTGATATCACTGTTCCAGAGGACACACTCCACGAATTATCGTTGGCTTCTGCCCAGCTTCCCGTGTCGATCAATCTCACCCAGGATTTTCCTGTAGGTGCGGCTGGTATTGTGCAGGCAACACCACTACCCGACACGTTCACCAACAGCAGGAAGTCAGAATCCCCGACTTGACTTCCCGACAACTCAATTTCGCCGGCATTGTTTGACCACTCACTGAACCCCGAACTTGTTCCCGCTGGTGTGAAATATGAGATGGTCATACTGTTGTAATTACTTTGTTGGAAAGCTGCATGCGCGGCCCTGAGTTTCAATAAGTACTGTAAAAAGGCTAGATTGGTGTTGGGACCACCACTGGTCGCGGTCGTAAAAGTCCCTAAATTGTTGTTATAGGTCGCCGTCCCGCCTGTGGTGTCACCTGTAGCGACAGCATCGGGGGTTGCACTGCCAGCCATATTGTAGTTATTCCAGGTTGCCACCGAGTCCACGTCGTAGGCATTATTGTTCCCATTTACTGTACGCCCTAGCTCATCCCCCCATTCAATCATGGGGATTCCTCGGCTCAGCACCTGAAAGGTCCAAAAGTCGCGAATAATCTGACGCCGAAGGGTTTGATTTCCTCCCCAACTATTACTGAGGTTGCTATTCGTCCCCCCGTCAGAGGGGCCAAAGGGCCAGGTCAGCGTGCTATTGGTTTGTGTACCGTAGCTCACCAAGTCGGTAAGGGTGAAGCCATCATGGGCATCAATCATGTTGATACTTTTCTGAGGTCCGCCTTCGGCACTAAATTGACTATAGTCGCCGTAAAAGTCATCTGCCCAACCTAATCCATTGGCTCCAGACAAATTGTTCTGCATAAACTGTCGAATGGAGTCTCGATAATTCCCATTCCAATTTGCCCATCCGGCAGGAAACAGTCCAATTTCACTGTTACTTGTGTCCCAGGGTTCCGCAATGATTTTGAAATTATCGTTGGCAGCTAAAGTCGCAATATTCGTGAGCAAGGGGGCTGAGCTACTAAAGGAGCCGCTCCCGTTGCGCCCTAGTTCCACGGCTAAGTCAAAACGAAAACCATCGACACCCATGGTCTGTGACCAATATTTTAAAGAATCTAAAACAAGATTTTCTTCGGGAGTGGACCCAGCATTGAAGTTATTACCACACCCGGTCGAGTCCCAATAAAAGCCGTTACTCGTCCCTGACAGCGTGTAATATGCCCGATTATCTAGCCCTCGGAAACTGACAATTTGAGCCTCGCGTCCCGTCGAAGCATCCCAAACACCACCTTCACCGGTGTGATTGTACACCACGTCCATATAGACTTGTAATCCGGCATTATGAAAAGCCGCGACCATCTGTTTGAACTCTTTGGTGGGACCTCCGAGACTTTGGTTATAAGCATAATGTCGGTCTGGGGCAAAGAAACCGTAAGTCATGTAGCCCCAATAGTTCCCACCAGACTTTGTTGTCGGGTTTGTGTCATTATCACTATCCATCACTGGTAAAAACTCTACCGTATTGATGCCAAGATCTTTGAGGTATCCTGCCATGTACGCGGCACCAGCATACGTTCCTCTCAGGTTATTAGGTACGTTCGCCGCATCAGGAAAGGTAGAATAGGGAGATAAAAGCGTCGCAAGATTTACACTGGAAGGGTGTGCCGTCAAACCTTTAAGGTGAGTTTCATAGATGATCGTATTCGCTTCCGGGATATTCGGCTTTGTTCCCGTTGAAGTGGAATCCACAAAAGCCACCGACTTGGGTGCGTACGGTCCCGTATCAATGTTTCGTAAGTTCATGGCAACATTGCCCGTGATGGGACCACTGTAAGTTTGACCCGTCGCAACATCAGCCCCACCAGAGTTAAAAATCACATCTGAGTTACCCGAGGCGGCTAAGGCTGAACTATCCACATCGTGACTGATTTCTTGAGCATAAGGATCGTACAAAACCTTGTTGGGGTTAAAGCGGTTGCCTAAGCTATCACAGTCCGAGATGTACCCTGCCGAACTGTTTCCTCGTGCCCAAGCACTACTGAATGGCCAGTTGGGGCCCCAGGCACGAAAGGCGTAGAGGGTGCCATTGGGGATCTGAGCTATCGCAGCACGCCAGATGTTATCAGTTCCTTTAGTCATCCAATAATCGTAGGCAGCAGAGGCCCCCGTATCTTGGGTGTAAATTTCTAAGAGGACTTTGGTAGCATCCGCAGAATAGACGCCAATTTCTAAAGTTCCCCCAGCTCCCGAGGGAAATGTTGATCCCAAACTCCAGGTGGAAGTCCCCCACGTAGATTCGGAGACCGGTGAATAAGCTCCTGAAAACGGATGATTATTCCCCAGAACTGTGCCCATGGCTATGGTTACTGAGCTTCCATTACCGGTAATGTTGGACGTTGTTGAACCCTGCCAGAGGAGATTTCCGGAGCTATCCAAAGCTGTAGCAGTGAAAGTAGCTAATCCTGAAGAGGACAGTGAAATTGATCCGCTCCAGGAAGCGCTTTGCTTGACTAAATTTCCGTTCCCGACCGTGCTCCCTGAAATGGATACAGATATGGCAACAGAAGCTACATTGGAATCGTTGATTAAGCCTCGTGATACCCCAGGAATCCAGTTTACTTGTACCGTGTAGCGGGAAGCTCCTAAGGGATTTGACGTTCCTGTTGAGGTTGTTGGCATCAAACTGGGCGAAGAACACGAAACAGCCAGCGCTGCCAAAAAAATGAAAAGAATTCTTGTCACATCAACCCCGATTAATTTGCCGTCACACTAACAGAATATTGAGTGAGTTCCGTCAGATTGCCCAGTTCCAATAACACAGGGGTCTGATAAATGAACTCTAAAGTGGTGTCGTACTTTTTCACAAGTCCCTCCTAGGACATTTTAGGATATAATACTTATCTAAAAGCCATTTCTTTTACCTGTCAACCAATTTTTTTTCCTGAGTTTGACTAAAACAATCATCTATAAAGTCAATTCTCAACAATGTTAACGTGAAAAAATGAGTTGACAGAGTTAAAAAGTGGGCTGATGATCTCCTAATCATCATAGGTATTTTAATCTATTTGTAAATTTCAAAAAACCATGACAAACCAGCAGCAATGACCTTGTTATTGGTTCAAAGGAGCTTCCATGACACTTCGTTTTCGAATGTCATACTTTTTCATTCTTGGACTTTTTTTAGCTTTCACCGCTTGCCAAAGTCCCGTGGCGATCAGTGCCGCCAAACCAGCCGCCAGTGCCTTGTCGGTCAATGTTGCCGTATCCGGCGGAGTGACCAGTGCGCAACAAGCCGCTAGCCGGTCGTTGATGAGCGATACCAGCGTTTCGACCGTCAACGTCCAAGTTACCGACGCCAACGGCAATGTCGTGGGGTCAGGGGCCTTAGCACGAGGAACCTCTTCCTGGGCGGGTTCGATTTCGGTAACCAGCACAGGAAGCTTGAACTTTTCGGTTCAGGCCAAAAACTCCAGCGGTGCCAATTTGTACCAAGGGTTTCAAACCACTTTGATATCGGCTTCGGGAGCCAGTATCTCGATTCCCCTTTCCGCCGTTGTTGGGGTGACTTCGCTGAGCCTCAATAAAACCACGGACAGTTTAACCACAGGGAAAACAACCGTTTATGTTCCGACGTTTAACACAGGAGCAACCAACACTCTGTTGACCTGGAGCTCATCCAACACCGCCGTCGCCACCGTGAGTACGGCGGGCTTGGTTACCGCCGTCAGTGCCGGTACCACGACGCTCACGGCCGTATCCCAAGACAACAGTTCGGTACAGGCTAGTGTGGCCCTTACCGTAGCAGATGCCTCTGTGGTGATCCACTACTATTCGACCGGCACCAC
>DAIDJJ010000050.1:0-15934 GCA_027451385.1 Spirochaetales bacterium
ATCGTTTGAAAGGGGTCGACTGTGTCACGATCTCTCCGTACATGGGGCGCGATGCCGTAGATCCTTTTTTAAAATCGTCAGAAAAAGCTGTCTTTGTTTTAGCTCGTACCTCAAATCCGAGCGCCAAAGAAATCCAGGATTTTCGGGTCAAGAAAGAACCTTTGTACTTACGTTCAGCTCGTGTCGCCGCTTCGTGGGATCGGCGTGTCGGTCTCGTGGTGGCGGGTAATGATCGAGAAGCCTTGACCCTTCTTCGTCAGAACTTGCCAGATACTTGGTTTTTAGCACCTGGTATTGGGGCTCAAGGAGGCACGGTTCAAGAAGCTTGTGCGGCCGGCTTACGACGAGATGGTTTAGGCCTTTTAGTGGTGGTGGCTCGAGAAATCTCTAGTTCAGCTGACCCTGCTCAGGCCGCTCGTCGCTTGCGGGATGGTATCAATGAGGCCCGACATCTTACTCTAGCCAATCGTCAAACCGGGCAGACTCCGATGTCAAAACTCAAGAAAAAACTTTTAAGAGGACTGATTCGAACCGAATGCTTCCGTTTGGGTGAGTTTACTCTCAAGTCGGGGATCAAATCTCCCTTTTATGTCGATTTACGTCGAGTTTCAGCCGACCCTAAGGTGTTGCGTTTAGCAGGTAAAGCGTATGCAGAACTTGCCCGCAATTTATCTTACCGAAGTATTGCGGGTATTCCCGTGGCGGCACTGCCACTAGCAAGCTCGGCTAGTTTGGAAATGAACAAACCGCTGATTTACCCTCGCATCCCCCCCAAGGCGCATGGAACAGGCAATGCGATTGAAGGCGATTGGAAACCGGGTGAAAAAGTGCTTCTCTTAGACGACTTGATTACGACGGGAAAAAGCAAAGAAGAAGCCATTGATGTTTTACGTGCCGAAGGCTTGGTGGTTGAAGATCTCGTTGTCTTGCTGGAGCGTGGAGCTCAAGGTCGGCGAGACATGGAAGCCAGGGGGGTTCGCCTCCATGCCTACGCTCGAATTGAAGAATTCTTTGAAGTGGCTCAAGAAATGGGCCTCATGGATGAAGCTAAAAAGGCTGAACTGATTGCCTTTGCACAGGCTAATTAGTCAGTCCAAGCCTCAACTTTCAACCTTCGTCTTATGAGGTTTTGAACTTAGAGGCTTCAGTTTCCAGTTCGGTCGTGAGTTCTGCATTTTCTTGAGCAATACGTGCAAGCTCACTTACCGAATTGGCTACTTCTGAAATTCCTGCAGAGTTCTCGGCAACGGCCCCTGCATTGGCATCGGCCATTTGGACAACAATTTCCATCGATTCGCGGGTACTTTCAGCCTTCTTCCCCATTAGTTGAGCATCATTTTTGATTAATCGGGTGGTTTCTACCAGGTTAGTCAATGTATCCGCCAAGACGCGGCCGCCTTGTGCGGTTTCAGCGATGGCACCTTCCATCTGAGCCATTGCCTGACTGATGTCCTGAATACCTGAAAGCATCCGTTCCATTGTAGTCCCGGTAGTCTGTGAAATGACTTTAGTTTGGTCGATACGTTTTAAAATATCATTCAAAGAAGAAGAAATACTTTTAGCATTGGCCGAAGTCGCTTCACTGAGCTTCCGGATTTCATCAGCTACCACGGCAAAGCCTTTTCCAGCTTCTCCCGCATGAGCCGCTTCAATGGCGGCATTCATCGCTAAAAGTCCAGTTTGTGAAGCAACTTCATTAATAATGCTGGTAAACTCTGAGATGACTTCAGCGGATTGGGCAATAGCGTCAATCGAAGTTAGGGTTTCTGCCATATCCTCTTCACCTTGCCGAGCGGCTTCGGCTAAGTCATCAGAAAGTTTTCGTTTTAACTTCGTCGTGTCGTCGAGACTGGCTAAACTTGCCGCCATTTCTTCGACTGCCGACGAGGCGTCTCCAATGGCCGAAGCCTGGGCTTCAATTTGTGGAACTGTTTGTTCGACGAGTTGAGTGATGTCATTGACCGACGTAAAGGCTCCATCAATGGTATCCCTCAGGTTTTGGATTCTGTTGGAAATTTGATTCATCGTTGCCCCCATCTGCACGGCAGTTGCCGAAAGCTGGGTGGCATGCGACGATAGCTCACCGCCTTGGCGTCGCGATTTCTCGGCACCGCTTTGAACGGCAAGGATAAGTTGACGAAGAATGCCTATAAGGTCATTAAGGTTCTTTGCTAAGAGGCCTATTTCGTCATGCCCCGCATTAGTGACTTGAATCGTGAGGTCACCCTGTGCCCCCTGGGCAAATTTATTGAGAAAGTTTTTAAAGCGGCGCCGCAGACTGGCCGCTAACAGTAAGGTTGAAATTAGTCCAAAAATAAAAACGATAATGATAGCCGCAAAGATCAGTTGAGTTATCCTGTCCATGGAGGCCCCTAATGAGGTATCTGCACTGGCCAGGTCCTGCGAGGCCTGGTCAATCAGCGGTAACAACTCAGAACGGACGGCTTGATAGGCCTGTTCGTCAACTCCTAAAAGAAGCTCTTTAGCCTTTTGAAATTGTTTTTGTTGAGCCAACGTGATAACTTGCGCGTCTTTTTGGGCCAAGATAGTTAGGCTTTGAGTCAAACTTTCGGAAGTCTGTCGATATTTGAGTTCTTCAAAAGTGCCCAGGTTATGTAGTTGTTTTTGGACAGAGTTGTTGCTGTCCGAAAGTTCCGCCTGAATTTGCGAGAGTTCAGCACTTGACTCTGCTGTTAACGCCCGGTAAAGCAAGGTGCGTTGGTTTCGTAAATCGGATCGCATCTGTTCTACGGTGCGAAGGGCCGAAAGAGTTTGTGCCGTCAACTGATGAACTTTGATTTTAAGGTCATTCAAGGAAGCCGTGGTGATAAAACCTACTGCCAAAAACAAACCTACAGAAAACACCGTGGCAAGTGAAATTTTCGTGACCAGTGAAAGTCCGCGTTTCATACAGAAGACCCTCCTTAGGGTTACATAGGCTTAGGCTCTTTAGGCGATGGTTCTTTATGGAATGTCCGTTTTCGCTGGGGACGTTTACGTCGGGGAGGTCGAACGGCCCAAACTCGGTATAAACTGCGTAGAGCGTTTTCTAGCTCAGCATTCGAGGGAAGTAAAGGGTGAAAGAAATTCTTTAAGTCGGTGATAAGTTCAGGAAAGTTCTCAGTTGTAGCTTTTTTTGACCACTGTTGCCGTTCAAGCCAGGGGGCAATGACATAAGTTAATGCGGAAGAGCGATCAAGTGTATGACCGGCCTTAACCGCCGTGTCTAAGAGTTCCAAACCTTCGATCAGTTCGCGAGGAGCGGGTCGAAACAGACTGCTGCGAAGAGCTCGCCCCAAACCCACTGACATTTGTTCTAAGAGTTTATATTGGGATAGCGCAGCAAAGATGGGTTGGGCCATACCACAAAAAAGAATTTTATAGAATTCTTCGGTAAGTCTGGCCGGAGACATTCCGCCTAATAAGGATGCCTTTTCTCGAATCTTTCGAGAAAGAGCGGGGGATAGCGATAATTTTCCCGTGGTGGCATACTTTAACCCGCGCAACATTCGAACAGGGTCCTCGTCAAAGATTTTCTCTAAAGGAATGACATTGACAAGTTTTTTTTGCCGAATATCACGAACGCCGCCTACTTGGTCGATGATTTGCTGTTCTTGGGGGCAATAATACAAGGCATTGAGGGTAAAATCGCGCCGTTTGGCGTCTTCTTCGAGTGTGCCAAAGGTATTATTGTCTCCATTCACACTACTGCGAAAGGTCGCCACTTCGATGATCTTGTCACCGGGAAAGTAAACGTGAACCAAACGAAAACGTTTACCAATAAGTCGGGAAAACGGCAATACTTTTTTGATGGCACGAGGATGGGCATCGGTCACCACATCAAAGTCTTTGGGCTTTCTGCCTAAAAGCAGATCGCGTACAGCTCCCCCGACAATGTAAGCTTCAAAACCGGCGGCTCTGAGTTTACGAGTGATGAAAAGAGCATCCTGATCAATTTGCTCTAGGGTGAGGCCGTGTTCCTCTTTGGTGTAAACCTCGGCTTGCTTAACGGGTTTACCATTTTGAGACTTAGTATATCGAACTAGCAATGTATTCCTGCTTTGTTAAAAGTCTAACCGCCCCCTAGCGAAAAAGCAACGGGAATTACAGCGGCATCGCCTTCAAAAGCTGATCAACGATCGCTTCAAAGTGCGTTTTTACGGGGCTCTCTGTTTCGACAAGTCCGCGTCCTTTTTCAGACTCGGGTACGGCTCGTGGGTCCAAGGGCAATGAACCTAAAAAGGGAATCTTGAGTTCCCCTGCCGCTTCTTGTCCTCCACCTTGTCCAAACAGGGGGAGCACAGTCCCTTCGGGGGTCAGATAACCCGACATATTCTCGACTAAACCCAAAATGGGCATTTTAAGCTGATGGGAAAAGTCTACCGTTCGGCGGGCATCTAGAACGGCAACGCCCTGTGGTGTGGTGACAATTAAAGAACCTCGAGACGGGGAACTGTTTAAAAGTTGGCAAACCGTTAAAGGTTCGTCACCTGTACCTGGAGGGGAATCGATAATCAAATAGTCCAGTTCGGGCCAAAGGGTATCGGCCATCAATTGATTGATTAAAGCAATCTTGATGGGTCCTCGCCAAATGTAGGCCGTATCAACGGGACGTCCCGTCAAGGCAACACTGGCCACAAAAAGATTGGGACGAGCTTCTAAGGGTTCTAAAAGATTATCTTGAAACCCCATCGTTTCATGATCAACGCCCAGAAGGTGAGCCAAATTAGGACCGTGGATATCGGTGTCCAAAAGCCCGACTTTACAGCCGCGTTGTGCTAGCGACAAGGCTAAGTTCACACTGACAGTAGATTTTCCGACTCCGCCTTTTCCCGATAAGATCACAATTTTATGTCGGATCTTTTTCATAACGGCCCTAAGGCGCATCATCTGCGCTACGCGCTCTTCCCCTTCTGGTCCATGCATGGTGTTTCCTTTCAGCTTGCCGCAGCAGGCTCTGATTTCGCTTCTTTCTTTTTCGAGTCGTTAATGTAAAAGCCGCTGCCTTTAAAAATAACACCTGTTCCACCGCCAACCTTGCGTTTTACGGGACCTTGGCATTCGGGACACTCGGTCAAAGGGTTGTCTTTCATCGACTGAAATGCTTCAAACTCGTGTCCGCATGACTGGCAAAGATAGTCGTATGTGGGCATATTTCCCTCCCTTTTCCTCTTTAGAGTACCGAATAATGATGTCATTCGGCAAGAGTCTGCGCTAGAATAGCAACCATGGCTCTTTTTTCGAAAATCCAGGAAGAGTTCGCGTCAGTTTGGAACTTATTGAATGATACCTCGACCGCCTTGTCTCGGGCAAAACTCTTTCAAGAATTTGAGAATGATTTAAGAGTTTGGCGAGGTCAGCTTCAACAGCACCGGCAAGATACCCAAGTGACCGATGAGGTCAGACGAAAAATTAAGGACCTCAGGACCTTTTTGCGTCAACAGGGGGTAGAACTGATCTTGGGGCAAAAAGATATCGTGACGCGGGGGTGGCGACACGATGATGCGGAACGAGAGGGGTTTCGCCGCTGTGTGATTTTTATTCAACCCAAAGATATTTTCTGGATCACGGGTTCAGAAAATCACGGTGCTTTAAAAGCCGCTTTGGGAGCAAAGTTGAAGCTTCATGATTTAAATGCCTGGCCGGGGGTACATAGTCTTTGGTTTCGTTGGGTCAAAAAGACCCTGGAGTTTTCTGGGGCTGATAGCGAACCCGCTTCGTCATGGCAAGAGTTTCAAAAACTGGTCGAGTTAAAAAAGAATTTTCTGATCAAACGTCTTCAAAATCTTCGCTAAGAGTCCTGTCTAAACTCTGAAGCAAAACTCTGTTGTACCAAACGGCGTATTTTGCCTGCCAAATAAAACGAACCCGTCACGAGAAGGGGACCTCCTCTGGCTGAGAGAGTGTGCCAGGCTTGTTCAGCGTCCTCAAAGATTTCCAGTTGAGAGGAGGAAACTCCCGCTCGATAAAACGCTTGCGCCATAGCTTGAACAGAACTAGGTCGTTCCGGCCCAGGCGGACAAACCGCTACACGAGGACAGGTCCCAGCCAAAGCTTGCGCCATGGCTTCGAGGTTTTTCCCGTCAAAGGCACCAAAGAGTAGGGTACCGTTGGAGGGACCTGCTTGCTTCCAAGTTGCCGCCGTCGCTAGGGCAGACTGCTCCGTGTGGGCACCGTCCAGCACGATGAAAGGTTTTTGAGAAATCACCTCAAGGCGACCGGGAAGCGAGGTTTTTGTCCAAGCCGTTTCAATGACGTGTTTTAACGGTAGTTCTGGGGCGTTTTCATGGGCCCAAATTTGAAAGGCTAATGCGGCCGTCACGGCATTCACGGCTTGATGTCGGCCCCAAACGGGAAGGTAAGCGGACCACTCAGCCCCCTCCTTTAGTCTAACTATCACCTGTGTACCATTTGTGGTGAGTTCGGTGTCAAAAGTCGAGACTAACTGAGAGAATTCGTGCAAGGGAACTTCCAATGCTTTTGCCCTAGCACGAAACACTGCCAAGGCCTCATCTGGCTGGGGACTGACCACGGCGGGGACTTGTGGTTTCAGTATACCAGCTTTCTCGCCAGCAATTTGGGTTAGTGTCGTTCCCAAGATTTCGGTATGTTCGTATTCAATTAAGGTTAAAAGACACACTTGGGGAAGGCACACATTCGTGGCGTCTAACCGGCCTCCAAGACCTGTTTCGAGCACAACACTGTCGCAATGCTGTTGAAAAAGTTTAAAAGCCCCGAGGGTAAGCCACTCAAAGGTGGTCGGTTTTCCTCCCCAAGTTGACTCAAAAGCGTGTTCGCTCCCACCGAGGGAAGTCTCAAAGTCCTTCAGAGCGCTAAAGGTCTTTTCGTAAGCTTCAGGTGAAAAAAAATCTCCAGCTAACGTGAGTCGTTCTCGCCAGTCCATCAAGTGGGGAGAGGTGTATAACCCTGGCCTCAAACCAGCTTCTTTCAACATGCTGGCCAAAAAGGCCGCTGTGGAGCCCTTTCCCTTAGAGCCGGCCAAATGAAACACTGGTGCTGGTAAGGCGGGCGCTCCAGAAGCATCCCCCAAGCCCAAAGCACGGATTAAGGCGTACATTCGATCTAAACGCCACACCCTCGGCATTTGCGAAGGGGCTTTTTCTAAGTTGGTAAAGGACTCAAGCCAGGGCCAGATTTCAGAGAACTGCACAGCGGTTAATGTTCCCCACGTTTTCGAAAGGCATCGGCGTGCGTGATAAAGCCTTCATAATCGGCCAAGGTCGTTACCGGAAGCTTGAGTTCATCATACGCTTGACCTGTGGCAAAAATGACCGAACTGGTTTTCATAAAGTCGCGAACGCCCAAGGGGCCAAAGGTTTTTGCCTTGCCGCCAGTGGGAAGAATTGCATTGGGTCCACCCGCATAGTTTGCTGCCGAAAAGGGTAAGTTTTCCCCTAGGAGAATTTCCGAAGCATTGCGGATCAAATTGAGGGTCGCAAAAGGTTCAGCGGTTTGTATCGATAAGTGCTCTGGTGCGAACTGGTTTACAATCGAAGCCCCTTCTTCGATCGAGTCGCACACTAAGATTGCCCCATAGCCAGAAAAAACATCTCGAACAAAGGTTTTTCGAGGTTCTTCAAGCCCTTCAGCTAAGGCTCCGACGTATTGAGCGGTTTGCCGAGCCAATTCTGGAGAATTGGTCACCAAAATCACCGCCGAATCACTGCCATGCTCGGCTTCGACCATAAGGTCTAGGGCAAGTTTCCAAGGTAACGCCGTATCATCCGCCAAAATGGCGGCTTCTGAAGGTCCAGCGGGCAAACCGATATCCACTTTATCCGAAACAAGCCGTTTAGCGGCGGCTACATAGCGGCTTCCGGGACCAGTAATCTTGACAACTGGGGTTATAGACTCTGTTCCCCAAGCTAAGGCCGCAATGGCTTGCGCCCCGCCAACCTTGTAAAACTCATGGACGCCGCAAAGCTGGGCGGCATACAAACAAGCTGGGTCAATCGTTCCATCCGCTAAGGGGGGCGAAACCATAACTATACGTTCCACACCCGCTAGAGCGGCTGGAACGGCTTGCATATAAACCATAGAGGGAAAACTTCCCCGACCTCGAGGAACATACATTCCCACCGATTCAATGGGGGACGGCCGTTCACCAGCCATTAAACCAGGGCGAACCTCAACCCATGTCATACCTACCGGTTTTTGTCCTTGGTGATACGTCTGAATATTTTTAATGGCGTAATGAAGGGCCTCTTTCACGGCTTGTGGCAAGAGCCGTTCAGCTTCTTCGAATTCTTCGGGGGTTACCCGAAGGCCCTTGCCGGTTAAGTCCGCCCCATCAAACCGCCGAGCGTAGTCTTTGAGTGCGGAATCCCCCCGGGTACGAACATCCTTGATAATGGCCTCAACAGAGGGAGCTACCTCAGCGATATCCTGTTCAGAGCGTTGAAATAGGCTATGTCGTTCTTCAGTGGTCAAGTCGCTCCAACGGCGAACGGGAATTGTCATGGTGGATCCTCCGACTCCTTTATACAAAATTACAGGGACTATCGAAAGTCCCCTAAATGAACTTGGGGGGCTAAAGGGGCCAAGGGGGCTGTGGGGGCCTCGGGAATTGGCATCGGAGTAGAAGTCGCCGTGGGTTTGGCCTTTTTAGGTGTTTCGTACAAAACCAAAGACAGCTGGCGGACGCCCTGAGTATCTTGGGTACCCCAAAGGCCAATGGGGGTGCCTCCCTGTTCAATTAAAAGAGTTACGACTCTCGTCGCTTCTGCCTCCGTCGCCCGACGTCCATGAATAGTTCCGGGAATCACTTTTCCTGACCATGCTCCGTCTTTCCAGGCTTTCCACAAAATTTGCATTTCGGCGATAAAACTCCGGTCTGGTGTTAAGACGAGCAATAACCTTAAACCTAAGGGAAGGTACCCAGGACGTTCTACGCGGACGATATGGCGCGGGGTTTTGCCCAACCAATTACCGCCCCTGGAATCCGTTAAGCGCCCATCCCGCCAGGCTGCTGTCAGGGGGGCTACCGAGGTAAGGGGGCCTTCTGCCGGAAGAAAAAATCCCGTCAGAACACGACGTTCTTGAGTTTGTCGGGTGGTATCAAAGATTTCTCCGCCTGGGAGATCGGGAGCAGGGAGGGGCAGGGTCAGTTCATCAGCACAAATATTTCCAGCTAAAACCAAAAGAACAAGAAGAACGACCCCTTTAGCCGTTCCCGGCAGGATTTTCATTCTGTCCCGGGGCCCAGATCCAGGATCATGGGAGAAACTCTTTTGGGAATCGTATTTTGAGGTCCAGGATTGATCCATTGAACGGGGAGACTGCTTTGAGCGACTAAAACGGCACCATAGGCCCCATAGCTCATCGGTTTGCCTTCAATCAAATCTCTGGTATCGGGGTATTCTACATAGGCGAGAAGCTTTCCATTACTAAGGACAACCCGGCTAATATTAGGAGGAAAGACCAAAGTCTGAGAATCAAAAACGACCAAGAGCATAAAGCGCGACCAATCTATTTGCGGGTTTAAGGCTAAGGGATTATGAGTCGGTCCTGTGGGGCCACTTTTTTCGATATCTTGCGACGGCAAAAGCGAAACAAATTTTTCAAAATCGTCTTGGGTGCGAATGACAACCGGAGCGGGTGCTTTGGCCTCGACATCGGGAGTCACTTCCAACTTGCAAGGTCCAGTAAAACGCTCAATGACCGGTAAACCCTGATTAGGAAAGGAACTGCGGGGCAAAGCCTCTTGAGACCAGCCCGCGCTAACAGAGAAACATAATGCTATAAGAAACGTAAGCCGCACTTAGGGATTTCCGATGGCAGAAAGTTTCCAAGTGTCACCAACACGGTTGAATAAAAAGGTTAACCGAGGTCCCCAAAAGGGCATGGCGGTTAAACTCGCATCGGCCTTAGCTTGGGCCTCTACGCTGACAAGGTAGGAAGGTCCCGTCGTCTGAGGTACAGGTGTCACCGTTAAGGTTTTCATCTGAAACATTTGTTCGGGCGAAAGGGCATTCGGAGGATTTTTCTGAATAAAATCCTGGGCAAGGGTTTGGGCCTGAGTCGCTGTCAACGTGAGCGGCTGGCCTCCTCGACCTGTAACAATAACATTCGTATCCAGCAGGTTGGGAAGAATACTGGGGTCCCCTTCCAAGTAGGAACTCAACAGTTGGGAAAACTCAAAACGAACAATTTTTTCGCCTTGAAGATTTTGAGCCACAACGGCTGGAATGACAGGAACACTTTTCAGAGTGGCCACAGGCGGTGGCAAAACCATTTTTTCTTTGGTTGTGGGTGCCTTGGAACCGGGGCGATATCCGGGGTAGATCTCTTTGGCTGCGGCCATAAATTCTTCTCCACGAGCTTTATCACCTAAATTCACAAACTTTTGGCCTACCTTGTAATAAGCGTCGGCTAAATCCCAATTTCGGGCGGCAAGAAGTTGATCCACAGGACTTTCAGCAAAAGCCAAACTAGAACCAAATAAGCCTACAACCGCAAGAATACTGACCAACATGATGACCTTAGTCTTCACGGTGCTTCCCCCTGGTAAGAAATCTATCGCTTTTATTATACTTCAAGACGTGGGACTTAGCAATCTTCACTCGACTAACTTAGAAACTTCATCTCAGTTAGAAACTTCACTAGTTTTTCAAAGAAGCCGCTCCGAAGTGGTTTTTCATTTGCTGTCGATGTTTTTTTGTCTCCTAGCTGGTGCCTTCGCTGGTTATGCGGCCTTAGTGAAAGCTTGGCCGTGGCTTTGGGTCATGATCTTAGGGGCAATTGGTGGACTTGGCTTTTTGATTTCGGCCGTGAAATCTTTGAGAAAGTATCATCTTATTACTCAAGGGGAAGAGGTGGAGCTTCGTTGGAAAAGCTGGGGGTTATGGCAAAGTGTCGTAGGAAAAGAGCTACTTGAGCTAAAAACCATTCCCTGTTGGCGAAGGACCATTTTAGTTACTTCACAACGAACCGTTGTACTTCCCCACCAGCTTACCGGCTGTGAGTATCTCTTGGACCGCTTGCGCAAAGCCCGGCCTGAGGTAGTAAAACCTCTCTCAGAAAAAGACTCTTCACAGGAATTGATTCTGAAAGTCTCGTTACTTCCTAGCTTGTTTTATGTGCTTTTTATGGCGGGAGTGGCCGGAGCCGCCTGGGCCTTGGTGCCGATCAGGGCTCAATACTTTACCTTGCTTTTTATGGCCTTCCCGTTGTTTCGCTTGCTTTGGAGAACTCCTCGAAGGTATCTTCTTACTGAAAAAGGAATAACTAGTTATTTTTGGGCATCAAAAAAGGTTTGGCTGTGGTCAGAGGTCGAAAGCTGGTCAGAAGATACGTATGCTTCAACGGCTGCAAACTTTTACCTCATGAAGTTCCTCTGTCGGGGGGGAAATGTCATTTTAGATGAGGGCTTATTGTTGACGCCTCTCCGTCCTTACAAAGAATGGATTCTAAACCGTTTTTTTTCAGCGGGAAACTCAGTATATTTCTAATATGGGATTAGCACAGAACTTCGACACGGATCTGCTGACACGGTCCAAAAAAGCTGTACAGGAACCGCCAAGGTATACCTGCCTCTTGCATAACGACCATTTCACCACCCGTGAATTTGTTGTGTATGTCCTGATAACGGTGTTTCAGCTCTCTGAAACTGCCGCACAGAAGAAGATGATGGAGGTACACCGCCAGGGGAAAGGCAACGTGGGGAATTTTTCCTACGATATCGCGCGGACAAAAGCCATGCTCACAGAAAAGCTGGCGAAAGAAAACGAGTTTCCTCTGAAATGTACCGTGGAGCCAATATGAAAATTTCGCATGAACTGCAAGCTGTCTTCAATTTAGCTTTTGAAGAAGCCAAAACCAAACAACACGAATTCTTGACCCCCGAGCACCTCCTACTGGCCTCTTTACAGTTTGAAGCGCAAATTCGCCTCTTGAAAGCAGTGGGCACAGACATTCGCCAACTCAAAGGACTGGTCGAAACCTACTTAGAAAAAGAGATTCCCATGACAGACGGTGCCGAGCCAGTTCAATCCGTAGGATTTCAGACGGTCATTGAACGGGCGATCATGCATTCGGTATCAGCTCAAAAAGACGATGTCGAAACAGGCGATATTCTTGTTTCTATGTTGGACGAAAACGATAGCTATGCCTCGTTTGCTTTGCGGTCTTGTGGGGTCCAAAGGTTAGCTCTCTTAGAAGTTTTGTCGCATGGTTTCCCTGAAGATCAAGAGGACGAAGATCCTGCCTTAGCAGATTCTCTGGGTCAAGAGGAGGCCTCTCCCGGTGAGGCTCGCTCAGGGCATAAAAAGAAATCCTTTCTAGAACAGTTTACAACCGATTTAACAGAAGCCGCCCGTCAGGGAAAGTTGGAGCCGCTGATTGGCCGCTCGGATATATTAGAGCGAACGATTCAAGTCCTTTGCCGCCGCTTAAAAAACAATCCCATTCATGTTGGGGATCCCGGCGTCGGCAAGACGGCTGTTACTGAAGGTCTTGCTCAACGAATTGTCGCCGGCGAGGTTCCCCCTGCCCTCAAGGATTTTACCTTGTATTCGCTAGATATGGGGGCTTTGATTGCGGGGACGCGCTACCGGGGAGACTTTGAGGAACGTCTCAAAAAGGTCATTGATGAGCTGTTGGCCCGAGATAAAATCATTTTGTTTATTGATGAAATTCACACCATCGTGGGGGCTGGGGCAGTGTCAGGTGGCTCTATGGACGCCTCTAACCTCCTCAAACCTGCCTTAGCTTCGGGGAAATTGCGCTGTATTGGTTCTACCACCTTTGACGAATACAAAAAATACTTTGAGCGCGACCGTGCGTTGTCGCGACGTTTTCAAAAGATTGATGTGGGCGAACCAACTCCGGCTGAAGCGGTGGAAATCCTCAAAGGTCTGCGTTCAAAGTATGAAGACTTTCATAAAGTCAAGTATTCTGATGAAGCCTTAGAAAGTGCCGTGGATTTGTCGCACCAGTTTTTGAACGAACGACACCTTCCTGATAAAGCGATCGATGTGATTGATGAAGCTGGCGCTTGGGTTGCCAACTTTTTGTATCCGGTCTGGGAGTCCGAGGAGTTTAAGCCGGTCACACCCCTAGAAATTGAAAAGGTTTTAGCCAGAATGGCTCGTATTCCTGAAAAATCTGTGAGTACGAACGAAAAAGATCGCTTATCGAACCTCTTGGGCCGATTAAAGGAACAAATCTTTGGCCAAGATTCTGCGGTCGACGATGTGGTTAATGCCATTAAACGTTCTCGGGCTGGTTTTAAGAAACCTGGCAAACCTGTGGCCAGCTTTTTATTTGTGGGGCCAACTGGAGTCGGAAAAACGGAATTGGCCCGCTCGTTGGCTTCTGAATTAGGGTTAGCTATACACCGGTTTGATATGAGTGAATACCAAGAGAAGCATACGGTAAGCCGTCTGATTGGCTCCCCACCTGGCTACGTGGGTTACGATGAAGGTGGACAGCTTACGGATGCTATACGAAAGACCCCCCACTGTGTGGTGTTGTTGGATGAGATTGAAAAAGCCCATACGGATATTTTCAACATTTTGTTGCAAATTATGGACTATGCTACCCTGACGGACAATCAGGGACGAAAGGCCGATTTTAGAAATGTTATCCTTATCATGACCTCAAATGCAGGGGCCCGTGATGTGGGACGGAACTTAATTGGGTTTGAAAGCCGCACGGTTCCAGGTACGGAAATTCAGCGTGCCGTCGAAAAAACCTTTTCTCCCGAGTTCCGTAACCGCTTAGATAAGGTTGTACTCTTTGGCCGCCTGCCTACAGAAATTGTCGAGAACATTGTACGAAAGGAGTTGGCTGAGTTTCAAAAGCTTCTGGATGAAAAGAAAGTGGTCTTGGAATCGCCGCCGGAAGCCGTGGCTTGGTTGGCCGAAAAAGGGTATTCCGAAGAATTTGGAGCCCGAAACATCGCCCGCACCGTTGAAGAGCATGTCAAAGCCTGGTTTGTAGATGCCGTTCTTTTTGGCGACCTCGAAAAAGGTGGCGTGGCCCGCTTGATAGTAGAAAATGGCGAACTTGTGATTCAAACCAAGCCGAGTACCACTGTTTCGAATGAGTAGCTTGGGTCCTGATCCCGATTTTCCCTATCTAGAATGGGATGATTGGTTTGAGTTTCCTCCCCCCTATCCCAGAAGTTCGGTGGTGGTATCGGGGGGGAACCTTTCGCCGGGAATGCTCTTGTCAGCTTATCGACAAGGGTGTTTTCCGTGGTACTCAGAAGGGGAACCCCTGTTGTGGTGGAATCCAGACCCTAGATTTGTTCTGTATCCCGAGAAACTCCACATTGGGGACACGCTAAAAAAAACGATAAAAAAGAAAACTTATTCCGTTACGTTTGATACAGTCTATGAACAGGTCATTCGAGCCTGTGCCTTGGCTGAACGACCGGAACAAAAAGGAACGTGGATTACCGAAGATGTCATCCAAGGCTACCTTGAGCTACATCGGTTAGGCTTTTCGCACAGTACAGAGGTCTGGGCGTGGGAAGATGGTCAAAAGCAACTAGTCGGTGGCCTTTTTGGTGAACTTTTAGGTAAGTTGTACTTTGGCGAATCGATGTTTTCGCGGAGAGCTAACGCCTCAAAAGTCGGGTTTGTCTATACGGTTAATTTTTTAACCATCTGTTTTGGCATTCAGCTGATTGATTGCCAGGTTCACACCGACTACTTAGCCAGCTTTGGGGCCGAGGAAATCCCTCGGCCAAAGTTTTTAAAAGCCGTCGCCGAGTTAACTCAAGGTTGGGAGTACCGAACGCCTTGGAATGCAAGTCTAGAATAAAGACTTTTTCAAAAGGTTTTGAAGCGCTATTGAAGGCTCAGAGTTAAGTCCGAAGCTTGTAGCCACAGCCCAAAACCGAAGGTTCCCAAGAAGAAGTCCCCGTTGCTCCCTAAAAAGAAGCTTTGAATTCCGTATTGTTCCAGTAACGACGAGGCCCAACTGTTGACATCTACTGTATTAGAGTTCGGGGGACCTGCGAACGAACCCCCGTAAATTTGCCCCATTCCTGATCTAACAGAGCCGATAAACAGAGTGTTGGCATTTTTGTAGGCAATCGTGTTGAAGTCGAAGATCGAGGAATAACTGTTGCGAGCATTGCTGGCCAATTGATTTGTCGTGGTCCAGGATGCACTGGCAGTCCCTGCCGACGCGACAGTCCCTTGCCATAAATTCCCGCCATTGAGAGAATTATCGCTTGAACCTAAAATAACTCCCGAAATGGTGAATCCAGCCTCGGGAGCAGCAATGTAAGCCATGGCACCATAAGGTCCGTTTCCGCCTGGTAAATTGTTCACGAGGTAAAAGGGAGCAGCCGATGCCAATGTTCCCCCAGACAAAGAGCCAGTCCAAAGGAACCCTGTATTTAAAATGTACATCGTGGAAGCAGAACCTAAACTCACGCCATCAACACTGGCCGCTAAGACGGGAGACCCTAGGGTTGGTGCACTTTCCCCTAAACTGGTGTCATAGAAACGGGACGCATTATTGGTGACCAAAGAATAGCCGTTACCGGAACCGGCGGTTAACACCGTCGGATTGGAAGGGGTTAAAAAGAAAACATGTTGATAGTCGGTGGTTGAAGTTTGGGTGTTGACCAGGTAAGCCACCGGGAAATGGGCGCTTGAGTCTAAAACTGGAACAAGATTGACCGGAGTTATTCCACTTGGAAAAGCAATCTTTTGCCAACTTCCGGTGCGGAAGTCGCCTTGTGTGTAGTACAAAGCACTATTGCCGTTGTCGTCACCAGAAATGGCATATAGGGTAGGCGTATCCGTGGTGTCGTTGGGGTTGGCCACTCCGGGAAGTTCCCCGACACTAGCCACATGACCACCCGGTAGACCCCCGACATTTTGCCACAAGTCTGCCCCTGGTGTTTCCCAAAATAAATCAGAGCCGCCAGTGGCCAGATAAAAGTGCTGAGTCC
>DAIDJJ010000051.1:0-15679 GCA_027451385.1 Spirochaetales bacterium
AGGCCTGTTCTACTTTTTGAGGCTGGTCGTTGGACCAAAAAGCACGAACTGGTGGTCCATGGCAAGGCTGATATACCCCTTCTCCAGTTCGGATTCCGGACTCAAATCGACCTTTAAACCAAGCCCCATTTCGCCAGTGATAAACCCCCTCCCCTTGGGGCAACCCGGAATGAAAACTTCCGACAAAGGTATCACCGTTTCGAAACAATAAGAAACCCTTGCCTTCTGGTAGACCATTGAGGAGTGGTCCCTGATACCACCCTTTCACATAGGGAATTCGGTAGATCTTTCCTGGGGTTTCCCAGGTTGTTCCCTGAGGCCAAGACAAACGCCGGGCAAAAAGCACTCTGGTTTTCCAATAGTGTTCAGAAAGACTACTGAGGACGACACCCCGTGGCCAGCCCTCTGACACGGCATGCAAGAGCGTATCGTTCCCCAAGTAAAGGGCCACATGCGAGATTTGCTGGGAACGCCCCGTAGCAAAAAAAATTAGATCTCCAGGCTGAACTTGGCTTAGGGGGATTTTATGTCCCAGTCGAGCTTGTCCTTCCGCACCGGTGGGCATAGGCCCTAAAAGTTTGTGAAAAACCGCCCAAACCAAACCACTGCAGTCAAAACCACTTTGGTTTCGCCCGCCTAAGAGGTAAGGTGAACCTAGATAGGACACCCCACGGACAAAAAGAGCGTCAGCCAGTGTTGGAGCGTCCGCCTGGGTAGTAGAAAGGCTAAAGCTCGGGGTTAAAGGAAGCATCAGAAATACAAAAATTATGAACCAAAGCCGCTTCGCTTTAAAAGAAACTCCCTCGTCTATAAAAGAGGGTTTCCGTGGCTTAGCTTGCTCAAAAGGCAATAAAGGCATAACATTTACCCCATGAAAGTCCCCTTACGCAGTTCGACCAATACGCTCGGCCGTATGATGGCAGGAGCCCGGGCGCTTTGGCAAGCCAACGGCATGACGAAAGAGCAATTCGGCAAACCCATCATTGCCATTGCCAACAGCTTCACTCAGTTTGTCCCTGGCCACGCCCATCTCCACGACATCGGCCAAAAGATGAAAAAAATCGTGGAAAGCCGAGGCTGTTTTGCCGCAGAATTCAATACGATCGCGATTGACGACGGAATCGCCATGGGCCATGAAGGTATGCTTTACAGTCTTCCCAGCCGCGACCTCATTGCGGACAGTGTAGAATATATGGTCAATGCGCACTGCGCCGATGCCCTCATTTGCATTTCCAACTGTGATAAAATTACCCCAGGGATGTTGATGGCTGCTCTCCGGCTGAATATCCCTACGATTTTTGTTTCCGGTGGTCCCATGGAAGCCGGTCGCGTGGGCGACAAGAAGTACGATCTTATTGATGCCATGGTCATGGCTGCCGACAGTGCCGTTGATGATGCGACACTTGAAGCCGTCGAAAATAACGCTTGTCCCACCTGCGGTTCTTGCTCGGGTATGTTCACCGCCAACAGTATGAATTGTCTCAACGAAGCTTTGGGGCTGGCTCTTCCCGGAAACGGGACCTTGGTAGCAACCCACGCCGAACGCTTGTCCCTGTTCGAAAAAGCCGCCCACCGCATCGTGGACCTAGCAATGGAATACTATCAAACCGGCAATGAACGCCTCTTGCCTCGAGGAATTGCGTCTAAAGCCGCCTTCCTGAATGCCATGAGCTTGGACATTGCCATGGGCGGTAGCACGAATACCGTGCTCCACCTTTTAGCCATTGCCCGCGAGGGTGAGGTTGATTTTACCATGCAAGATATTGATAAGCTGTCTCGGCGGGTACCTTGCATTTGTAAAGTCGCTCCTAACACTCCCGACTACCACATCGAAGATGTGCACCGCGCTGGTGGTATTATGCGCATTTTGGGCGAACTGGCCCGGGGCGGCTTACTGGACACCTCGGTGTCTCGTGTCGACAGCCCGTCCCTCGCCGAAACTCTAAAAGCTTGGGATATTGGTTCCGAAGCCCCTTCCGCAGAAGCAAAAACCTTTTACACAGCGGCGCCCGGTGGACGGCGCAATTTGGTCATGGGTAGCCAAAATGCTCGTTTCAAAGAGCTTGATCTCGACCGTGCCCAAGGGTGTATCCGTTCCGTTGAGAACGCTTATTACCCCGACGGCGGTTTGGCCGTCTTGTTTGGAAATATTGCTGAACGTGGCTCCATCGTCAAAACAGCCGGTGTCGATAAAAGTATTTTTGAATTCACAGGTAAGGCCGTGGTCTTTGAAAGCCAAGAGGATGCAACCCAAGGAATTCTCTCTGGAAAAGTTCAAGCCGGCGATGTCGTGGTAATCCGGTATGAAGGCCCCAAAGGCGGTCCCGGTATGCAAGAAATGCTCTATCCTACCAGTTATCTGAAAAGCAAACACCTGGGCAAAGCCTGTGCCTTATTGACAGACGGGCGCTTTTCGGGCGGAACCAGTGGACTGTCTATCGGTCACGTCAGCCCCGAAGCTGCTGCTGGTGGCGGTATCGCCTTGATTCGCGACGGCGACATCATTGAAATCTCGATTCCACGACGCTTACTTCAAGTCAAGGTATCTCCAGAAGAACTTCAACGAAGACGCGCCGAAGAAGAAGCTCGTGGTGCCCAAGCTTGGAAACCTCGCCAACGCCAACGCAAAGTCAGCCGTGCACTTCAAGCGTACGCGCTCTTTGCGCAAAGTGCTGATGAAGGGGCAATCCGAAGGTTACCGTCCGAAAGCTAACAAAAAGTACTCTTGTAATTACAGAACCGGGGGGCGAAACTACAGGTGGAGCCCTAGTATGACTGCCGAAGCCGTCCCCCAGATTCTTGTTCCCCTACGTCCCATCACGCCACAGCAGTCTGGCCAAGATATTGTGGTTTATCTTCGACCCGAGTCAAATGGCATTTCCACCGAAAGCACCCTATTTAAAGTTCTTGCCACCCCCCAGTGGAAAGACAAAATTACCTTGTCTTACTTGGCTAACCTGCCGGGTGAATTCATTTTACGTCATCGGATCGTGGAACATCACTATGCGGTACGGCTCGACTTTGCGGCACGAGGCCGCACGGCTTTTACTCCTAGCATGCGCTCAGCCTTAGAGCGTTTTTTTGGAATTCCTTTTGAAAAAGCTCAAATCTTAGGTGCCTTTGAAGCTTTACAATTGTTGCGCTTGTCCGCAGAGGAGCTTTTTCAACTTTGGGTTCCCGTTTACGATATTCTTGAGATTGAAGGTCAATTGGTCAAACGCCTGCATGACAACGTCTTTGTGATCAACTATGACATCCCTGCGCTCTTGCATAAGAATCACGCTGGGACAGATGTGGCCGTGATGCTCTTTCGGACAAGTCTCGATTATGAGGGGTTTAAACCTCTGATCGATCAAATGCGAGAGGCTTTAATTCAGGCCAACATGTTAGACCCTTCCAAAACAGAGCGCCGCGTTTTTCACTATTCTAAGGGCCCCTTTGAACAGCTACTCGATGCGCTGGGGTATATCTGGACCTCAGCGACAGAACGAATTTCTCTAACAGAAATGCAGTTTGCACAATTTCTGAAAACCAAAGGAATGACGGATGAGCAAATCTTACGTTACATAACTCACCCTATCGGTGTCTTTGATGCAGGGGGACGACAGATAGAACAAAATCTCTTCTCGTTCACCTTATTTGATTCGTATGAAGAGGCCTGGAATAAGACTGTTCGGTTTGAGCCCAGTAAAAACAGTTAAACCCATGACTCTTCAGGGGACTTTTAGGGACAACTTAGCTTTCTTCAGGATTTTCTTTCCCTACCATTGTATTTTTCGCTTTCTTTCCTTAAGATTATGTGTTACGATTTCTGAAATTTTTGAGGGACTGACGGGTGAATGCCAACAAGAAAGAACCGCCTAGCATACATTATTACGACCAAGACTTTGTAGATATCTACGACAAAAGCTGGGCATGGATTAAAGACTTTTGGCAAAAGGGCGGTGCCCAGAGTGCTTTTCAAAAAGCTTTTTTTCAATACCCTCAAAGTCCAATTGTTGATCAGTTCGAAGCCTGCATGTCGAGCTTTTTCTTAGTCTACAGCAATGGCGTTTACAACCCTTTGACCGCCTTGGACAACTTTTACGCGCTTCAAGAACCCAATGGGGCCATTCGAGCGAAGTACGATTTGGAAACAAGTCAGCCTCTTCAAGACCCTGAAAACCCCGAGGGCATCCAGCCGCCGCTCTTTGCTTGGGTGGAATATAACCTCTACCACAAGCTCGGCCTAAAACGCCGTGTTAAAGATATTGTTCCGATTCTCGAAAAACATTTCTTGTGGCTGGAAGAAAATTTTAAACAAGAAAATGGTCTCTATTCTGTCCCCTTAGCCGCGACAAGGATGACCAACAGCCCCCGTGAAAACGCGATGTATCCCGTGGACTTTAACGCGCAACAGGCCATGAATGCTCTGTACATTTCGGCTTTGGGCGACATCTTGAACGATAAAGATCTGAGTTTCCGCTATAAAAAAGCGTATTACTCGTTAAAAACCAGAATCAATTCTCAAATGTGGAATGATGAGGACGGCTTCTATTACGATCTAGATGCCTCGGGGCAACGCCTCAATGTCAGAAGTATTGCGGCCTTTTGGACCCTTTTGGCCGAAATTCCTCATGAAGATCGCGCCGAACGTTTGATCGCGTACTTACAAAATGATAAAGAGTTCGCGTCACCCAATCCCTTTCCCTCCCTCTCGATGTCAGACCCACGCTTTGACTTGACCGGTAACGGTTACCGCGGTTCCGTCTTTCCCTTCTTAACCTTTATGATCATCAAGGGGTTGGAAAAATACGGGAAATATGAATTGGCTCGTGAGTCCTCCATTAAACATATTTATTATATTTTGGACACACTTCACCCGGATGCCAAAGGATCTCGCGAAAAAGGTAACTTGTGGGAGGCCTATCGACCGACCTCCGAGGGCCCTGCTGTGTGGGAAGGTAGGCCGGATTTTAACCGGCCACATGATATGGCCCAGTCTGGACTGAGTTCCATTACGCTCATGATTGAAAACGTGGTGGGCTTATACATCAGCCTTCCGCGAAAAACTGTGGATTGGATTGTTCCCACCCTTGAACTGATGGGAATCGAAAACCTCTCTTTGAAACGTAATTTCATTACCATCTTGAGCAACAAAAGCGGCCGGGGATGGGAAATTCGCCTGGAATCAGAAAAGCTTTACTATTTTACCATCAATATTCTGGGGAAAAAGAAAAAGACTCTTCCGATACCTTCTGGCAAATGCTCCATGCTCCTAGAGAAACTCTAGTTTCTGGGTTCTGCCAAAAAAGGCAATACCAGTTTACCCGAGGCTGAAAGATGGTCCTTCATAGGACCATTCAGCTCATAGGTGGACTGCAAGGCTGCAGAGCCTTCCGCTACGGTGGACAAAGACCAATTACACCAAGAAATCTTGTGTTGATTCAAAAAATTCATCCACTCTTTAAATTTTTGAGGATGAATGTCCCCTTTCCCTGAACTGTCCGTAGTTCCAATTTCTGTAACGATGAGGGGGACTTTCTTTAAAGCTTCTAAGGCTTGTGCTTGGAGCTCGGCTCCTTTGTCCATGTACACATGAAACACATACAGAACCTGTGAGTCCGGTAAGGGGTCGGCAAGCACCTGAGCCGGCTCTGTGCTCCAGTTGGGTGTTCCGACAAGAACGAGACGTTGTGGGTCAATGGCTCGTATTGCCGCAAGAACCTGAACCGCATAGGGGCGAATATCCCCCTCCCAGGTTACCTTGGAGCCGTTGGGTTCATTGCAGATCTCAAACATCAAATGACCGTCTCCACGATAACGCTTCGCCATTTCGGTAAAAAAGGTTTTGGCCGCTTGAAGATTCGTCATCGGGTCGCCATCGTAAAGAATATGCCAATCTAGAATGGCATACATTCCCGCTTTTTCGGTATTGGCGATGACTTTTTCAACGAGCTGTTTAAGGGATGGGTTTACGGTTCCTTTTTGTGGGTCAAGAACGTATCCAGCTTGGTTCGAGTCCGTGTACATGGCTATTCTCAGCACGTCAGCATGCCACACCTGGGAAAGCTCCTTGGTTTGAGGAAGCCCAAACAACCAATCAAAGCCCGCTATGTTATAGGTACTAAACCCGCGCAACTGAACAGGTTCCCCCTTCTGATCCACCAATTGTCGGTGTTCAACACGGAGAGTTCCCCAACGACTATAAGGTCCAGCTGAACAGGAAATACAGAGCAATACCAGTCCGCTCAAGACAAATAAACGTTTCATCATGCCTCCTTATACCATACGCAATCGATTATCTATGGCAAAGGAAAGATCTGTAAAGAGCGAGTTCCCAACTTATTTCTGGTTAACACGATGTAATCGGCCCGAGGAATTTTTAACAAAAGCATCGACAAGCCCAGGAAACCAAGCTTGGCAGAGGGCTAATACTTTTCCTGAAAACGTCGACACAGCTTTCTTTTTTTTCTGTTGCGCCGCCCAGAGCACAAAGCGAGCGGCGTCTTCTTGGGTCATCTTCCACGGTCTTTGGTAGGTGGAAGAACTTCCATCCGCCAGCAGTAAAGTTTTTTGCGGGTCATTTTCGACAAACCCCAAATAGGCAACCCCAGACGTCACCGTTTTCCATTCGGCACAAAGTCCTTGGCTGAGTGCCGTGAGTGCCATTTTGGCGGCAGAATACGGAACAACGTGCGCAAACCCTCGTAACCCCGCCTGGCTCGAAACAAATTCCACATGTCCCTGGGAGTCTCTTAAGGCCGTCCCAGCAGCGCGTGTTACCCAATATGCCCCTAAGAAATTGACATCAACGACTTGACGAACGACCTCCGGTAAGGTGGCCTCTAGGGTGCCTCGTAAAGAAAGTCCGGCGTTGTTGATCAAAAGATCTAAACGTCCCCAAGCCTCTAAAGTATGCCCAATAAGACGCTGGGCTTCGTCCGGTTGGGTTAGGTCAGCAGGATACGCTGAGAATTGTCCCTGGGGAAACTCGCTCCTGAGCCGTTGCTCGGCTTCGAGAAGGTTTTCTTTTTGACGTGCTGTCAGGACGACCGTCGCCCCTAAGCCTAAAAGACACTGGGCCATACGAAACCCCAAGCCCCGACTACTTCCGGTAATGAGAACTACTCGAGAGCGCCAATACGGGGCTTTTAATTTTGCCATGACCGGCTAAACCTTGGAAAGGATGAACGTGCGGCCGCCATACACAAAGACATTTTTCTCTAAATACAGCCGTAAGGCTTCAAAGAGAACTCTTCGCTCCACATCCTTGCCCAACTGAACAAACTCGGCAATCGAAAGGGAGTCTTCCACCTTGGCCACGTCTTGGCAAATGATAGGACCTTGGTCCAAATCTTCATTGGCAAAGTGAGCAGTGGCCCCGATGATCTTGACCCCTTTATGCCAGGCTTGATGATAAGGCTTAGCCCCCATAAAGGCCGGTAGAAACCCATGGTGAATATTGATGACACGAAAAGCCCAGCGGCGAGTGAATTCGGGGCTCAAGATTTGCATGTAGCGGGCCAGTACTATGGAGGTAATCTTATACTCGTCGAGGATTTTCTGAACTTCTTCTTCGTAAGCGGCTTTTCCTTTTGTGGTGTCAATTCCAAAAAAGGGAATCTGAAACTGCTGGGCTACGGGTTGAAGATCGGCGTGGTTGGAGATAATGACAGGAAAAACACAACGCAACTGCCCATCCTGATGCTTCAACAAAAGCTCGTACAAACAATGGCTTGTTTTACTCACGAAAATCGCCACACGCTCTTTCACCGCCCGGTCATAGAGTTCCCAAGTCATCTTGTACTTTTGAACAAGCGGCAAAAAAGATTGTTGAAATTGTTCTTGAGAAAACGGAGCCTCTCCACGAAAGACAGCTTTGAGCATAAACAACCCGACGTCCCCCGCAGATTGCTGGCTTAAACTTAAAATATTGCCGCCATTTTCTGCGATACAATGCGTCACCGCCGCGATGATTCCTTTTTGGTCAGGACAACTGACTGTTAATGCAAATTCCGAAACGTCCATACGGTAAAGCCTAGAGGAGCGGGGAGCTTTTGGCAAGCTGAAAGGGATACGGCAAAAGTTCCCCTAAAGTCAGGGAACGCTCAATTCCGTTCAGATTTGCAAGGTAGATGGGAAAATCCGGGGAACAGAATTCTGCTAAAACTCCCAAGCAGAAGGCACAAGGCGGCGACGCGGGCGAAGTTTCTGTGACAACTACCAAATGTTCAAAGTCACGATAGCCTTGAGCCACCGCCGTGAAAACGGCAGTTCTCTCGGCACAGACAGTACCACCGTAGCTGGCGTTTTCGACATTGCACCCCAGCACGGTACCAGCCTGACGAACTTTGAGGGCAGCTCCGACAGCAAACCGCGAATAAGGGGAATACGAGTGTCGTCGGGCCTCGCAGGCTAACTCCCAGGTTTTTTCCACTTCGGTCATGACTCGCCTCCGTGAGCTTGCTTGAATAAATACACAAACGAATAACTGATGAGTAAAAAGCCTGACAAGCTAACCGAGAAAAGCCAGGCGTCAGGTGTAGACAGGTTGTCTACCAGACGATCCCAAGCATCACCTGGAGTGAAAAGATTCCAGCTATTCAAGCGTAAAAAACGCCCCAAGAACACTCCATAACCGGCAAGCATAGTTGAAACGACCACTAAGACCCATCCCCCTACCCTACCAATGGCTTTTTTCCATTGCCGATGCATGATCCACAAGGAAACTAAGCCTAGAAAATGCCCTGCAAAGGCGAAAAGTGACCGAATAATCACATCGTACCATAGCAACATATTTTCCATGCCACGGGCATTGGGGTTTTCTGCCGGCAACCCTTTTTGAATGAGATGGATAAAATCCGTAAATAGGTAGGAAGAATTGGGGAAGAAAATAACCCAGGCAAAGCTAAATAATATCAGGGCAGGCAGGGTGAGAAGCCGAGGGCCTTTGTGGGTTACGACAGTGGTCAGAACCGCAATCCACAAAGGGATAATCGCTAAAATGAGGTTCCAGAACAAAAAATAATGAATCATTCGACCCGTCACCAGGGATCGGATCAAAAGCATCAGAAAACTTCCCAGCAATCCCAAAAAGAACAAAAGAAAGGTTTTCCCCAAACCCGAATGTGTCATGGCACGAGTCTGGGGAAAAGACTCAAAAAAATCAAGATTTCGGATTCGGTTGCGGCAGGGTTCCTTCCGAAGTGTCACCAGCTATGGCTTTCTTAATAGCCTCGGCGGCAAGAATACGAAAATCCGCACTGGATTCTGTAGCGCCGGCGACCGTATCGACCTTAGCGGTCTGCTGGTCTAGGAGTTCCTTGACCAATTCTTTCATATATTCTTTCGGACCTACACCCACGGCACTTTTCATTTGAGACTCATAACTGGACTCTTCTGACTTGAGAGTCCCATCCGCCGTATTGAGGGCGTCATAAATTGCGGAGTCAATTCTTCCCCCCACGACGGTTATTTCCACAAATTCTTTGTAGCCATAGGTATCCGGTGAATCAAAGGCGACCTTATAGGTCCCATCTTGGAGTTTCGTTCCCACAGCGTGCAATGGTGTTAACGTGACTGCTAAGAGAATAAGAACCAACCAGCGAATCTTCATAAAGCCCCCTCATCAAAAACAATTTTATCCTTTATTCTAAAGGCGGGTCTTCCCCATTGTCAAACTAAACTTCCTGGAGATAGCAAAATCTATGGAATCCCCCTTACTAACCTTATTGAACCGCTTGCGTCAGAATCGGAACCAAGCACTAAGTTTCTGGGGATTACCACTACGGGCACCCACGACCGAAGAACTCACCAACCTCAAAGAGCAAGGCAACATCCTAGAAGGCCAACTTTGGGTCACAGAGGATTTTACACCACAGAATATTCATGGAAACCGTTTTAAAGGTCGGGTGGTCTTGGGTCGCTTTGAACAGGGCGGTGTATGGTTTTCGACCTTAGAGGACTGTGAAGTGGCTCCCGGTGCTTTGGTGGACCGGTGTCCAAGGCTGCGACGAACTTTATGTGAAGGGCAAGTGGTTTCGTCTGCCTTAGATTGTCCTCAGCCAACGCATTTTGGTTTTGGCCGTAAGCTAAAAGCCGGTGTCGAGACCGGTGAACGCTGGATTCCCCTCACTGACAGCCTAACCTTAGAATCAGCGGTACTGCAGGCCAATTCCCTTCCTGCCTGGGAGGAAGCCCAACGTTTTGCCACAGAGCTAGAAGCCGATTTTTGTTACCTGGGTCCCCAAGCTTCTCTTTTTCAGGTGACTTTGGCCGAAGGGGTATTATTCGTAGGGGGTATAGAGGCGAAAGGTTGTGCTTACCTCAAGGATTCCTGTTTCTTCTCGGACGATGAAAGGCCCATTAAGTTGGGTCCCGGTGTGATCGTAGAGTCTAGTTTTGTCCAAGCTGGTGTCGTCCTAGATTCACAAGCCTTGATAAAAAACTGTGTCTTTTTGGAAGCTTCCGGTGCCGAAGAATTGGCTCGGGTTCACGAAAGCTTGATTGGGCCGAACACCAATGTGGCCGGTGGAGAAGTTCATGCCTCGTTATTAGGACCGTTTGTTGGTCTGCATCACCAAAGCCTTCTGATTGCCGCTTGGTGGCCCTCTGGTCGAGGCAACGTGGGCTATGGTGCCAATGTGGGCTCCAATCATACGTCACGGTCCCCCGATCAAGAGGTTCGTCCTGGGGAGGGGATGTTCTTTGGCCTGGATTGCGCTGTGAAATTTCCAGCAGATTGGTCACAAGCCCCCTATACGATTCTCGCCACCGGCGTGGTAACAGACCCTCAGAAATTTACTTTTCCCTTCTCGTTAATTGTCGAAAACACCCTACCCGGCTCCCCTGCAGAATACAATCGCGCGATACCGGCTTGGGTCTTGCGAGAGAATGTTTACATGCTCCTTCGCAACGAAAAGAAGTTTCTTCGCCGCAACAAAGCCCGCTCTTTAAAAAGCGACTTGAGGCTGTGGCGCCCTGAACTTGTGGAGTCCTTGTGGATAACTGGTGAAAGTCTTGAGAAAATTCAGGGAAAAGCCCTCTACACACCTGGGGATCTTCCAGGGCTGGGTCGTAACGTTCTCACAGAAAAAGACCGGGTTTTGGCTATCCGTGCCTACAAAAAGTACAGTCTATATGGCGCTTTACGACTTTTTGCAGAGCACCGCCTAGGAACCTCCTTGGTGGACCTTACGTGGTTGGAGGGACTCTTTACCCGTCTTGAGTGGTCTCAAGGGACTGAAAAGGCCAATTTTGAGGCTCTTTTAGCTCTAGAAGAGGAAATTCTCGCCGAAGCCTTGCGTTCTCGACAAAAAGACGACCAAAAAGGCCGCGAGGTCTTTACTGATTACGTTCAAGTTCACACACCTGCCGAGAACGACCCTTTTATTGAAGAAAAACGGCAGGATTTGGAATCTTTACGTCAAAAATTGGCCCGACTAAGCTCTTAAGAGGCCATTTCTTGTAAAAAATTGGAAATTATTAAGTTCTTCTTAGGTTGTGGATAACTTGGGGATAGACTCTGAACTTATCGGGATAATTTTCCTCGTAACCGAAAGCGGGCTTTCCCTTCCCCCTGCTTTCTTGCTATAAAGAAAGCAGTTATCCAAGCACAAGGAGCCAACCATGGTCAGTTATAAAGATCTGGGCCTGGTGAACACGAAAGATTTGTTCGCCAAGGCTGTCAAAGGCGGCTACGCCATCCCCGCCTACAACTTCAACAATCTGGAGCAGCTTCAGGCCATTATCCAAGCCTGTGTTGAGACCAAATCTCCCGTTATCCTCCAAGTTTCTTCTGGTGCCCGCAAATACGCCAACGCTACCCTTCTTCGCAACTTGGCCAAAGGAGCCGTGGAATACGCCAAAGAACTGGGGTATTCCATTCCTATCGTCCTTCACCTGGACCACGGCGACAGCCTCGACCTCTGCAAAAGCTGTATTGAAAGCGGTTTTTCCTCGGTTATGATCGACGGATCCCACCTGCCCTACGAAGAAAACATCAAGCTGACGAAGTCTGTTGTTGACTTTGCCCACAGCCAAAAGGACTACGTGTCCGTCGAAGGCGAATTGGGAGTTTTGGCCGGCATCGAAGACGATGTGGTGGCTGAACATTCTTCTTACACCAAGCCCGAAGAAGTCATCGACTTCGTAAAGCGTACTGGTGTTGACTCCTTGGCCATTTCGATCGGAACTAGCCACGGCGCCACCAAGTTCAAACCTGAGCAGTGTACACGCACCCCCGACGGGATTCTGGTTCCTCCCGCTCTTCGCTTTGACATCCTTGAAGAAATCGAAAAGAAGCTCCCCGGCTTCCCCATTGTACTCCATGGTTCTTCGTCGGTTCCGGTGGAATACGTGAAGCAAATTACTCAGTTCGGCGGTAAGTTGAAGGACACCGTTGGTATTCCTGAAGAACAATTGCGCCGTGCCGCCAAATCGGCCGTTTGCAAAATCAATATTGACTCGGACGGACGCTTGGCCATGACTGCCGCGATCCGCAAGGTCTTTACCGAGAACCCCAGCGAGTTTGACCCCCGCAAGTACCTCGGACCAGCCCGTGACGAGCTGAAAAAGCTCTATATGCACAAAAACCGCGAGGTTTTGGGCTCTGCTCAACAAGGCTAAAAGAGAGAGCGTTGTAACACAAAGCCGGCTGACCGCCGGCTTTGTTATTTAAAGCGTATTGTTATTTAGCCTGTTCAGGGCGTACCGCTTGGGTAGCCAGACGAGTCACACTATCTAAATTAGTAAGATCAAGGGGCAGAATTACCTTATTGGCTTTTCCTTGAAGGTTGGCCAATTGGGCAACAAACTTTTCAATCATCTGCATTTCGACAGCTAAATCACCGCCAGGTAGGCTCATAGCACCTGCGAGCTTTTCCAGCCCTTCTGCGGTAGCTTTTGAAACTGCCAAAATCTCTGAGGCCCGTCCTTCGGCTTCATTGATTTGCTTTTGCTTTTCCCCTTCAGACTTATTGATGGCCTCTTCCATGATGCCCACCGACTGATTGATCCGTGAATTCATTTCCCCAATCGACTTGGCTATTTTGGCCCGCTTGTCCCGTTCTGCATTCACCTGCAATTCCATGGTCTTGAGAATACTATGAGGCACGGTGATGTTTTGAATCTCGTAGCGGGTCACCTTGACCCCCCAAGTTTCTAGTGCGTTATCGAGGTTTTTCACTAAAGTAGCATTAATCGTGTCACGTTCTTCGAAGGTCCGATCCAGTTCTAAGCGGCCAATGACTGATCGCATCATAGTTTGTGCCAATTGAATCGTGGCAAATTTAAAATCAGATATTCCATAGCTGGCTTTCTTAGGGTCGACCACCATCAAGTACAACACACCGCCAATCTCTACTCGCACATTGTCCTCAGTAAAACAGGGCTGGGGTGGGACCTCTAAAGCAATCTCTTTCAACGAGTGCAAATATCGAACGCGGTCCATCAGTGGGACCAAAAGGTGCAATCCTCCCTCTAGCGTTCGAGAATATTTTCCTAAACGCTCGACAATCAAGACGGATTTAGATGGTACTATGCGAATGCTCCGAATCAAAGATACTACGAAAACTGCGGCAGCTGCCCCCAAGATCAAGAGAAGGGGGAAAAATGGGTTGAGAAAGAAGTCACTCATGCTTTACCTCCTGGGCCCATCCCCAACGTGGGCAAAACACTGGTCAAGGAACTTTTGAGTTGAGCCACATCTAAAGGAAGAACCTGAACCTCAGATGAGCCAAGAAGGCGACCTAGTTGTTGAAAGTACTGATCGGCCACTTGAAGGTTCATAGCTTTTCTGCCATTGGCTTTGCTTAAAGCTTCTGCCACCACCCTCAAGCCTTCAGCCGTCGCTGTCGTGACGGTTTCAATCGAAATAGCCCTACCTTCGGCTTCATTGATGCGCTTTTGGCGTTCCCCACGCGACAGATTAATAGCCTCTTCGCGTTCACCCTTCGATACATTGATGCGAGCTTCCTTATCGCCCTCTGACTCTAGAATCTCGGCTCGTTTCACCCGTTCGGCCACGACCTGCTTTTCCATCGAATCAATTACCGATTTAGTTGGTTCGATATCGCGTATTTCGTACCTAGTTACTTTGACTCCCCAAGGTTCACTAGCCGCATCAATACTTTTTACGACCGAAGCATTGATCTGCTCACGCTCACAAAAGGTTTTATCGAGGGCAATTTTTCCGATTTCACTCCGCATCGTGGTTTGAGCCAATTGTGTTGTAGCCCAGCCGTAGTTTTCAATCCCGTAGCTCGCTTGGACGGGGTCAATCACTCGCAAGTAGAGGACGCCATCCACTTCGACCTGAACATTATCCTGAGTGATGCAAACCTGCGGTTTTACCGACAGGACTTGCTCTTTAAGTGTATGTTTGTACGCCACCTTTTGTGCAAAGGGAACGACAAAATGTAGGCCGGGTTCTAGAGCCTTCTTAAACTTTCCAAACTCTTCCAGCAACCAGGCCTGTTGGGCCGGAACCACGCGAACCAATTGAAAGAAAATCCAGATGACCAAAGCCACCAGGCCGTAAATTAGCCATGTGAGCATGGGCTTAACTCCTTTTTTCTAAAGCTTTAAAAGCTTCTTCTATCCGATCTTTTTCACTGAGAGCTACAAAAAGCGTTAAACCATCGCGACCGAGAATTTGAACCTCTTTCCCCACGGGGATTGGTTCTTCGGAACGAGCGGACCAAGTGGTTCCCTCAAAACTCACCCGACCCGGTTGTGTTCCGTCGAGCGCTTCGACCACTTGGGCAGATTTGCCGATGACTTCTTTATCGCGGGAAGAACTTCCGCTGCTGACCAAGCCGCCAAAAAACCGACGAAAAAGCCCAATCCCCAACCCCGAGACAACAACCCAAACGGCGAATTGCAGAGGTAAGGCGGTATTAAAAAACGGAAGAAGGTTCAGCACAGCCAAAATTAAAGCCGCTAACCCCGGGATGAGAAAATCAATGAGTGAAGTAAACAGGGCTGCTGAAACCAGCCCTAAACCTAAAAGGCCCCAAATCCATAAGAACATGCCTTTATTGTAAGGCAGGTTGGGTCAGGGCTCAAGGGCTCAGGGACGAATACGTTTTCGGTCCCTGGGAAACGGACTGGCTTCTTTGACGTTGGGTAGACCAAGAATTCGAGCGGTCAAGCGTTCCACACCGATGGCAAACCCGCCGTGAGGGGGGCAACCGTACTGATAAATGGACGCGTAGTCGGACATTCCTTCCCGGGTAAGACCAAACTTGGGAAGAGCGTCCAGGAACATCGCTAAATCATTGAGGCGTCGACCCCCCGAGGTGATTTCCAGTCCACGGAAGATCAAGTCAAAACTCATGGTCTTCAGACCATCAGCACTCGGGAAGGTGTAAAAAGGCCGCTTTTTTCGGGGCCAACCATTGATAAAGACCGCATCCACTCCGAATTCGCGCACGGCCCAATCGCACAGGGCCCGTTCCCCTTCGGGGGCAATTTCGAAGACTTTCTTCCCGGTTTCTTTCGTGATGAGGTCTTTGGCTTCTTCGTGATCAACCACGGGAGCTTTCAGCATCGAACCAGGACCGGGCACACTGGCCCCCCAAAGTGCCAACTCGGCTTGATTGTGTTCTGCCACTTTTGTAAAGACGTAGTCGAGTAGACCGCGTTCAAAATTCATGAGGTCGGTTTCGTTCTCGATAAAGGCCATTTCGACGTCAAA
>DAIDJJ010000052.1:0-15523 GCA_027451385.1 Spirochaetales bacterium
AGCCTGCAGAAGTGGCGACTGACCTTACAAGCAACTCAGCAGATTCCTCCGAATTCGTGCAAGGACAAAGGACTTCGGACGACCTGCCAGAAGGCGGTTTGCCTGAAGTTGTGGCATCTCCCAACACTTCAGCTCCAGATACCCAGTCTTTGGGTGAGGAATGGTCAACTTCCATCAAAGAGTTTTTTTCAACGCTACGGGGGCTCCTGGCACAGCCTACTATACCTGGGTATGAAGATTTAAAACAAAACGCCGAGTTCATTCGTGAAAACGTTGTCCGTGCCTATGAGATATCTGACAATTTAGCAGGAACGGCACAACAGGCTTTTAGTCTTTCGGAACAGGTTCAAAATGGCGTCAAAGTTGTTACGGACGCTCTGAATGAATCCATGCGCCAGTCGGAAGTACTCTTTGAACAATCTAAGAAAATAGTCACGATTTTGGAAATGATGAGTGATGTTCCTGAAAAAATTCACGTCTTGTCCATAAACGCTTCGATCGTTTCTGCCAGGACGGGAACTTTAGGCCGTGGCTTTGACGTGGTTGCGAAAGAAATTCGTTCGCTAGCCAAAGAAACTGAACATTCCTTAAAAAATATTGAAGAGGTTATTGGGGACCTTCAACGGACAATTAATGATGTCATCCGAGTGGTAAAAAATGCTGATGCTGAAACTGAACAGGAGAAAAACTCCCTCATAACTGTTGCTGGTTCTTTGCAAGGCGTCATCCTAGGCGTGGAAATTATCCGTGCGGTGAGTGCCGTTGTCAAAGATAAAGCTGAAGAAGAAACTGTCTTGGTCCAAAAATTATCCCAAGACCTACTAATAGAGTCGAATTGGAAATCACATTTGGAGGAATGGGAAGTTCGCTTTGAAGCGTTGTCGTCAAAATCACTTTCAATCAAGGAGTAGAAGATGGAACTTTTCACGTATTTTCATCTCTTCACGTTTGTTCCAGTTGTTGCGGTAGGCGGTATTTTCTGGTTTGAACGTATGTATCGCCATGGAGCTCAAAAGAGGACATTGTTCCTTTTCCTTTCACTGGTCATACTAGCTCTTACCGGTGTCCTTCAAACCATGGCTTGGACCTTGCGAGGCAACCTCACGTTTGATTGGCCTCAGCTTTTTGTTTTATCCAGCGTCATGTATTTTGCGGCGTTTCTTACCCTGGAATATGCCATTCACGTTAAGCGCATTGAAGAAAGTTTTTTAGGAGAAGATTTTAGAAATTCACTAGGTCGTGAGAGCCGCTGGTACATCGTTTTAGGAGTGCTTTCCGTTCTTATTCTGGTTTTATATGGTAGTTTCAACCTAGACCACTCGAAGTTTCCCTTAAATATGCTTTTAAATTCGGATCAACAAGTCAACAATTTTGTGGGGTATTCCACACATATGAAAATGTTGACCATTGTTTTTACAGCCCTGATGGTTTTTGTTTGCTTTACGGCGGCTCGACGTCTGTTTGCCCTTCAAGAAGGAGTGATCCGTCGACGAGGTTACACTTTTTATCTTCAAGCAGCCATAATGGTTTTGTTGATGATCCTTACAGTGGCGCATAAAGATGCCGAGTCTGCCGCAGACGCCACGTCTGTCATGCTTCCCCTTTATTGGTACATCTTTTTAAATATTGTTTTTGCTGTTCGCCTTGTGGAAGAGTTTTTCTTTTGGTCGCAGTACAACTTACGTAGTGACCGCAATAAATTGGAACAACGGCAACATGTGCAAAACTTGTTGATTCGTCGCGTGATTTCGTCTCCCGAAGAAGAAGAAAAGGGCATCATCCGAGAAACCATGGAAAACTCTCTGGAAAAGATGAAGGCCCGCTTAGTTGTTAAAGAATATCAGATTACTGGTATGTTGGTCTTACGGGCTGTTGGAAATATCCTGCGTGTCGAAGACGTTAGTCATCTTTTAGGCTATTGCTCGCCTCTTACGGAAAGTAAGAATATTAAGAACTTAGATAAAGCGAAATTGACCGATTTGTTATTAAGAACAACTTATGACTTATCGGAATTGCGGGAAGCCTTGCTCGAAAATATCAAAGACTTCGGTAAGCACCTTATGAAAACGGTTATGACACAAAAGCAAATGGTCATAGAGTCTGAAATGCCCGAAAGTCTGAGGGGCTTACAGAGGCTTTTAGCTGTGGTTCCGGTTTTTGATACGAATAACTTTGTGGGTGCAGTCATTGTTTTTAAAGATTCGTTTGATAAGCTGTATCCTGCTGAGCGCGATCTTTTGGGGGAACTTGCAGAAAACTTGGGGACAATATTTTCCCTTATGAATGCCAAAGCCATTCAACGGGAGCGCAATAGGCTTAAGGGGGAAATGAATACTGCGCGTAACATTCAGACCTCTATTCTGCCTAAAAAGGTGATCATGCCGGGTTATTCTGTGGGGAGCTATATGCAAACCGCTTCTGAAGTCGGTGGAGACGTTTATGACTCCTTGCCCACGCCCTTTGGAACCTACTTTGGTATTGGGGACGTTTCTGGCCACGGACTACCTGCCGGTATGATGGCTGTCATTGCGACCTCGGCCTTTCATGGTGCGGTAGAAGCCGCTAAGAGTCTCGAAAAGCCCATCAAGATCGACCAGCTGTATGATGTCGTGAATAGGTCCTTGTGTACGATCAACCGAGACCGTATCGGTAGTGACAAGTTTATGACCCAGAACTACTTTGTAGAAAAGGATGGTGTCATTACCCACGCGGGAACACACCTAATTGGACTTCTGTATCATAAAGATAAAGATGCCATCGAGGAGTTAACTCAACTTCAGGATCGCACTGGCTTCTTGGGGCTTTCTGAATATGTCGTTTCGTCACAGTCCGTGGGAAGTTTCGAAATGAAAACAGGAGACATCCTGATTCTCTATTCTGACGGGGTCATTGAGGCTAAACATGCGAATGGTAACCTCTTTGGCTTGGATGGCCTAAAAAATGCCTTCCTGGAAGCACGGGAACAAGATCCTCAAGCGATTCTGGAACATGTACTTGAGGTGTTGAACAAGTATGCAGAAGGTGGAGACAAGAAGAAGTACGGTGGCACGTTTGCGGATGACGTTTCTATGATGATTATTCGAAAAGACTAAGCTCACAACTTATTGTTCCCAGGGACGGCGCAAGATATTTTGATAAATATCCTCCAGCGCCGTCTCTTTTTTTTGCCCTCGCTGAATGACGCCTTGAAGCACGCTTTTCCCCTTGCCATCATAAAGATTCCAATGCTCTTCACCTGGACGAATATCTAATCCCAACGTATAGGCTACTCCAGGTCGGTCGTAAGGTCGGGCATCCCACTGGGCAGATTCAGAAAAGTCCGTGATGGCGTGTCGCCACAGTTGCTGTTCAGAAGCAGAACCTCCATACACGATATCGACCACAGGAAGTGCGATGCCCCGGTTGGTAAGAAGTCCTGGAAGCTTTTGAAAAACGCGATTGACAAGAGGATACCAAAGGGACTGTGAAGCCCCTTGAGCTTTTAACAGGCTAATGAGGTCAGCTTCAGCTGTAATTTTTTCGGTTCCTTCGTCGGTGGGAAAGAGCTGAATTGCCTTGACCAAAAGAGAAGGATCCTTTTTTAACCGACCTTCTTGGGCGAGGTAAAGGGCTTGTGAGGCCGGATTTTTCTCCGCCTCATACAATTTAAGCTGGTGCAAATATTTTAAGGCTACGATAGGTTGCTCTGTATTGGCCTTGACTAAGGCAGACCAAGCCTCGGGGGCGTTTCCGCCTGCTGCGGCTTGAGAGGCGATTTTAAGTTCCCACTGTTGATATTGTTGGTTCCAATACCAGGCCCACCAAGACCAGGTGATTTTATGGATCAACCAAAGCCCCCACGCACTCCACGTCAAACGAGGAGTTAAGTCCACAGCTCTAGCTTTGTCTCTCCATAAATCGCGGTAAAGTTTAGCCATATCGCGAAGGAATTGAGCCTTGGTCACGCCAAAATTATAAATCCAACTGTCATCTTTAAAGTTTTCAATTTGACGAGCACTGGCAAAAGCCAGTTCAAGATGACCAGACAAGCCCTCAAGAGCTGCCAAGTCATACGTGGATAAGGGGGTTTCATCCGATTTGGCTGCCCGTTGGTAAGACTCGGCGGCTTTGGCGATTTCAAGCTGGGCTTGTTGGAGTTCTCCTAAGGCTAACCAACTCGCAGAACGATCTTCGGCTGCTAATGATTGATGAATGGCTTGCGATGATAAAGCATAGTGATGGAAAGATTTTTCCAGCAAGGATAAGTTATACCAACAGATAGAGCGAAAGTGACGATCAGCCAACGTATTCTGCGTGGCTAAGGCAATGGCCTGTAAATAGTGTTGACGCGACTGTTGATAATCATCTAACCCAGAATAGAGGGTACCCAAGGTCATTTCCAAATTGCGATTTGGAATTCCTTTAGCTAAGAAGGCTTCGAGAAGCTGAGCCCCCCGCGAGCATTGTTGTGTTTTATAGTACAGCCACCCTAAGTTTTGAAGAACCTCTGTGTTTTGAGGAAATTTTTGGGCCGCCTTGGTCAGGACTTGCACGGCCTCTTGGTTGCGATCCAGATAGGACAAAATTTGCGCCAGATTTAAACGCAGTTCAGGTCGCAAGGGGGAAAGTTTGACGGCGTCTTGAAATTGCGGTAAAGCCAACTGGTAAAGTTTCTGACTTTGATACAGTTTACCCAGCTCGAGGGCTGGTTCTACGGCATTCGGAAATTGCCGGCGGGCATTCAAATAAGCTTGAAGGGCTGTTTGATAATTTTGAAGGGTTTGTGCTTCTTTGGCTTGAGATAGTAAAGCCGGTAAACCTGGGCCAAGGGCCCTTCCACTAAGGGGAAGTAAGACGAGCAAAACAGTTGAAAAAAGCAGAAAACGATATGTCTTCACGAAAACCTCCGGGGAAATTTGCCGTGAAACCAAGGCGGGATCAAAAGAGTTAACAGGATTTTTGCCCCTAAGTCTTGGCGTCGAACAGGAGAGCTTTCGTGAAAGCGAAACCAAGCCTGCTGACTCTGCTCGGTCGTGTACTGTGGAGCGTAACGTGCTTTCGAAACTTCTGACGCCAAAAAACTCCCCAGTGGAGTGACATGGACTTGATCCGGAAGCAAGGACTTTAAGGGTAAGCGTCCTGACCAGCGAAGTTCCTGGCAATAGCGCCGAAACAGTGCCTCGGTTTTCTCGCGGGGGGAGGCAAAGTGCCACCTCAGCCGCCAAAATCCTCTCAAGCCTAGATTGACGAGGATGACCAGCAGTAGTAGACCAAGTGGCCACCAGTGTTGAGCTTGATTTTGGACGTTGACCCAAAAATTCTGCCAGGGCTTTGGGGGTTTTGCTGGTGCGGCGACAGCATGAGGATTAGCTTTGAGTACTTCAGAAATGAGGCTTTCCATTTGTTGAGGGCTAATTTGAGGGGGATTCCGAAAAGTTTCGCCAGGGGCAAGACGATCCGTAGTCGGGTCGAAAGGTATCCAACCAAAGCCTTGAAAGGGAACTTCGACCCAGGCATGAGCCTGCATGGCCCGAACGGGATAAAACCCCAAAAGACCTTCATCCGGATTGGTATAAAAGCCAACCGCAACCCGTGAAGGGACACCGACACTGCGTAAGAGCAAAGCCATAGCAAAGGCAAAGTAAGTACAGTAACCTTTCTTTGTCGTTAATAAGAATTGTTTTAAGGGATCGCCTTCAGACGGCCCTGGGTTAAGGGAATACCAATATTGAGTTTTAAGAGACTCTTCAATCGCGGCCGCTTTCTCGAGCGGAGTTTGGGAATCTCCGATCATAGAAAGCGCAAGGGTTTTAAGCCAGGACTGTTGACCGTAGTTGGTATAGTGAGCCTTTTCCGACGAGGGAAGTCCCGAGTGCTGTACCGAGTCAATTTGCCATAAGACATCGGTCGGAACCTTGGAAACCACACGATAGGCATTCACGAAAGTCGATTGATTCCACCTTTTGAGAGGTTGCAGAAGGGTAGGGTCGTTCAAACATAAAAAGGAGGAGGGGTCGAGATTGACAAGAAAGTATTCTTGTTGAACTTCGACACGTGCTTTATCGTCCTCGGGCCGCAACGAAAAAGTTTCGGGAGTTTGACCGACCTGTTGTGGCGCTTCCCCAGGATATTGAGGGCTTAGGTAGAAGCCTTTCTGCGGCGAATACCCAGATAAAACAAAGCGTCTGAGGTAACGGGTAACGGGAGGCCCATCCTCACGATACAAGAGTATCAGTTTGTCATCCAGGGATATACGACTTTCGAGGCGAATGAGAGGGGAAAAATCAAATTGCAGAGCTTGAGGCTTTAACAAGCCTCCGCCGGAAACGGTCGACGCTTCTTCATAACGATTTAAGACTGACCAAAGTAGTCCCAGGCCCAGGGCAAAGACGACGAGAGTCGCTGGTAACCACACCGAGGCAGGCTGAACGCGAGTTTTTTTCCAAAGGACACCCGCCTCAGCTAAGAGAAAGAGGCAAAGGGATAAGGCTTCCCAGAGAGGGTGGGGGTAAAAAAGAATTTTGTACCCACCTTGGCCCCAAAAGAGGAGCCCCAAAAAGACGGCATGCAAAAGGCGTTCGGCTGGCAAAAATTGGGGTTTGGTTCGTCCTGCATAGGCTAAAAACCCAAACAAGACAAAGGGCAGACCTAAAAGCAAAAGTTGACGTTGCACAAGGGTTGGCCAATAGTCCCAGCTCCCTAAACTTTGGGGCCAAAAAAGAAGAGTGATTTTGAAAATTCCCCAAAAGGCCCCATAAATACCGAGTAAAATACTCAAAGTCACCCAGGCTTTTTGTCGAGCGAGCTTTTGTCCCACAAAGTGGGCTACTAGTACACCTAAAGTCAGCGAAACCGGATCCGCAATATTCGACAAGCCTAAAGCGGCATGAAACGTCAAATACAAGGGGGCAACGACTCGTAACCAGTTCCTCATAGACGTCCTCGGTTGTTGAAGGCAGCCTGTCTGGGGGCTGAGGGGCCTGACACCAGGTAAGGTCGCAAATGAACCCCTTTTTGTTGAGCCTCGCGAAGGAAGACCTCGAGCCCAGGGCAGCCTGGGCCTGACACCACCAGTGCTTTACGCTGGGGCAAGTCCGGTAAGGACGAAGCGGTATGGCAGGTAATTTCCGCAAGAGCTTTTTGGGCTAAAGGGATACTTTGGACATCTCCGCGCAAATTCACACCGAGGGAAGGAATCCACAACCTCCAAGCTCTTGGGGTTTGTTGCAGAGCAGATAATAAGGCTGCTGCTCGTAAATCTAACCAATGTTCCCCAGCTGAATCTGAAGTTTCGGAAGGTACCGAGGTGTCGAGTACCCAAAGGGTTTCCCCCAAAGGAGGGGGCTGCCATTCCGTAGAACGGATAAAAGGTTGCGCGGTATGAGCCCACAAACGCCAATTCATGCGGCGAATATCATCCCCTGGCAAATACGGGCGAGTCTCACCGATTTGGGAAGATGGTGCTGGTGCTTTGCGAGATGGTCCTGCCCAAGAGGGAGTCGCTAAAGTGGTAAGCGGGAGTTTCTCCCCAGCATTGGGAAGTACCCTTACAGGGTCAGAAGTATTCAAGAAGAGCCTTCGAACTGTAAAGCCAAAGGCGTCTGAAAGTTTAAGGTTGAGACTTAATTGGTAGTAGCCACGAAGACAGGACACGGAAAGTTTCGCTTCTTCGTGAGAAGCTAAAGGTTGTTCCACCCGCCATTGGCGTCCTCGAGAGTGGGTACCCGTCACCTCTAAAGACCAGCGCATTCCAGGAAATCCTGGTAAAGGGCGCGACGGCCAAAAAAGTTTCCACTCCTGAGCTTCTTCGGGGAATTCTTTTTGGTCGAGAAAAACCCAAGTTAGGTTTTTGGGATAAAGGCGGTGAAATCGCCATCCAGCGATTCTCTGAAGGAGTAGAAAATAGACAAAAAGAAGAAGGAAGAACGTTCCCCAAAGCAAGGTGGCGAGTTCACCGCGTTGAATTCCTAAGCAGAGAAATCCTAAAGAGGTAAAAAAAAAGCGTAGCCAGTCCGTGTGAAGGGGGAAAAGTCTTTAAATTTCATGGCGAGCCAGTTCTTCCGTCAGAATTTGTAAAAACACATCGTGGGAGGCCGCCGTATCCAGATACATGAGGCGGTGTTCCAGGATGTCTCGCGCCAACCAACGAAAATCCTCGGCCTGAACAAAATCGCGCCCTTGAACCAAGGCGGCACACCGGAGGGCTCGAATGAAGTGGACTCCACTTCGGGGGGAAAGGCCTAAGGCGATCCCTTTGTGGGTTCTGGTGCGTTCAATCACCTTTGCGGTGAGTTCCAATAAGGACGGGGCTACATGAACCTTTGCGAGGTCGTTGCGAACTCTAAGAATATCCTCGGCTTCCACCACTGGGGACAAAGAATCTAAGACGTAATGGGCAGGGTCTCCAAGCCAGACGGCCTTTTCTCGTTCGGGAGTGGGGTAACCAACTTGAAGCTTCATAAAAAATCTATCCATTTGGGCTTCGGGAAGGGGATAAACGCCTTCGGTTTCAAGTGGATTCTGGGTCGCCACCACAAAAAAGAACGGGTCGACAGGCCGTGTTACGCCGCCCATCGTCACTTGACCTTCTTCCATCACTTCCAGGAGCGCAGACTGGACTTTGGGGGTGGCCCGGTTAATTTCATCGCCTAAAAGGATAGGAGCAAAGACTGGTCCAGGGTGAAACTCAAAATGTCCTGTATCGGGATGAAAAACGTCTGTTCCCGTGATGTCATACGGAAGTAAGTCGGGGGTAAATTGAATACGTCGAAAGGAAAGCTGTTGACCATCCCTGCTGATGAGTTTTGCTAACGCTTTAGCCGCCGTTGTTTTCCCGACTCCAGGGACATCTTCGATCAAAAGGTGTCCCCCAGAGAGTACGGCTATCGCGATTTTCTCGACAATTTCAGGTTTTCCAAAATAGGCCTTCAATAAACCATCGCAAAGAGCCTGATAGATTTCGCCAGCAGGTGCCGCAGTCATGCGTCTACTCTACAGGAAGATGGCCTGCCTGAGAAGGGGAAAAAAAAGACCGCCTGGCAGGCGGCCTTAAAGGTCAAGGTTAGGCGGTAACCTTGGCTTTGCATTGTTTGCAAACCTTGGTTTTCGTTCCTGACAGCTCTACCTCGTATAAGAGTTTGATAGCCGAGCGTTGGCAGGAAGGACACGTTCCCCGACTTTTGCTGGGGGTCTCGCGAAGACTTCGACCCCGGTGGGCTTTGGACATGACAGCTCCTTCTCAGAAAAATCACTATACTGACCTCCTGGACGCCGGTCAAGGCGCAACACTAAGGAAGGTGCAAGAAAGCGGCGGTAAGCTGACTTGCTGTGGTAAGTCATTTGACCAGGTTATGGGTCCGTGAGTCAGTCCCCAGCTTCGTTGTACTTCGGGGGTATCCCAATCCCAAAGTAGTCGGGGTAAAGCTGGTTGACCGTTGATAAGCAAAAGCTCGGGGGATTGGGGCGGTGCCGTGAAAACAATTTTTTCTAGATAAGGTTGTCCTAGGTCTACCAAAGGGTAGGTCTGTCGTTGCAAGTTGATAAGAATAAGCCAAATTCGTTGTTCTCCTCCCAGCGCCCAAGCTCTGAGGTTACCGCCTGTCACTTGAGGTGGTTCGTAAACGGGGGATCGGATGAGCTTTTTCCATAAAAAGCTGGCATAGTAATCGGGGCGAGGTCGCCAGGTGTTCTCCTCTAAAAGTCCATAATCACTACCTACCAAGGTTTGCCGAAAAACGGCATCGACGCCTTCAGTCGCATATAAGGCCAGTTGGTCGAGCCACCATAAGGTCGATAAAAACGTATTAGAAATTCCCGGTTCCCCGCCATAGAGAGCGTGGCCACTTTCTGTAATCCAAATTCGGGCACCCCGTGCCTCGGTGTTTTGTGCTGATTGGCGTACCCTTCGTAAGGGGAGGCGAGCTCCATTGAGTATTCGTGCGTGAAGGAGGGTATGCGGCCGAGCCCGACGTACTGCAAAGCGCCCCCTTCGAGACTGCTGGGGATAATAGTGATAACTTAAGACGTCCACCTTTTTTGCTGCAGAACTGCGGCAAAAGCCGGGGATCAGGGCGTGTGGTTCGCCAATCCATGGCCAAACCGCTGAGGCCGGTCCCACACGAAGCGCCTGTGGGGTCAAACGTTCGCATAGCGAGGAAAAGGTTTCAAAATCTTGGGCATATTGACGCGCCGACACGCGATGCTTAAGCCCCCACAAAAAAGGAAAGGCATTAACCTCGTTGCCGAACTCCCAGGCCGCTATAGGCAGGTTTTTGCGGGCGGTATAGCTCAGTAAACGTTCTGCCTCGTGACTTTGCCAGGCACGGTGTCGGTCGCGAGACTCCGGCCCTGCGGCAAGGGTAAAAACCAACTGAACCCCGGTGTTCCGACAGTATTCCGTTAATTTCTTCCATAGATTTTTTTTCAGAATAAAGCTTCGTTCAGCAGTGGCAACCCGGGACTGGTCAGGGAAGGCTTGGGGGGCTTCTCGAGAAAATCCATACCGGATTCGGTCAGCCTCAGTGCCGCCAACTCGGAGATAAGCTGGGCTCAGTAAACGGGTATAGAGCTGTAAGAGAGGATGCTCCAGCTCTAAGGGGGCTGTTTTTAAGCGGGATAAGCCGTTTTTGGTTCCTTTACTTTTCCCCCACCAATGGCCGCCAATAATGAGCGAAACGTCAATCGTGAAGGACAAAAAATATTCAGCTAAGGAACGAAGAACTCGACGGGTAAAGTGAAGGCGAATGGCGGGGGAGTGTTTTTTTAGCATGGCTGGAACATCTTGAAGATTTTCTCTATGGTATGACTATGCGTGTGGCGATTATTTATTTCAAGGCTACGAAGAGGAATTCTTTAGATCTCTTGTCCCAGGAGTTGTCCAAAAAATGGCAGGCGGCGGGGCATCAAGTCGAGGTCATGGAAGCCAAACAAGGTGAAAATCTGCGTTTAGCGCGGTTTGATTATGTTGCTGTGGGTACGGAAAGCAGTTCGCTCTGGGGGAAGTTGCCTGTAAGGCTTCCCCAAATCCTTTCTCAAGCTGGGCAGATTTCTGGAAAACGAAGCTTTGCCTTTGTATGTCCCACAGGTTTTCGGACCCAAAAACTGCTGACCAGGTTAATGAAAGCCATGGAAAATGAAGGAATGCTGGTCAATTACGCAGAGGTTTTAAAAACCGTAGCCGAAGCTGGCTATGTTGCGGATAAGGTTCCTCTAAAACGCCCCTGAGTGACCTCAAACCACCTCAAACAACCTCAAACCGAAGCACCCTGTTGAAGCGTTGACTTCAGTTTCCTTTCCACCGCCATCCTAAACTGATTTGTGTATAGGTAGCCGACGCCAATAGAACTTGAGTTTCTAAAAACCACGGGCCAAAACCTGCTGCGGCTCCAAGATAGGGGGCTGACACTGAGGGCCCGCCGAGAACTCCACTCATAAACCTTAAGCTAAAGGGTTTAAGAAACTCCCAGTCCCAGTAGAATTGTCCCCAGCCTTCCCAAAGAACGGGCCAAGTGGGGGTGTTAGCATAGAGCGCTTGCAAACCAGCACTGAGACCCCAGGCCAGCTGGTGGGTCAATTGATACCGCCAGGCTCCTTCAAAACCCAAGCGTTGGTCGCCTTGTAAGCTGCTTTCTGAGGGAAAAACTTGGCCCACGTAAACGGCTAGATCAAATTTCTGGGGGAAGAGTTCACTGGGACGGCTTGTTTCGTCGGAAGAAGCTGACAGAGGTACGAGAGGACCCCCAAAGAAATTCAGGAGAAAAAGCGCACCGGCTAAGATTTTCCAGGCATTTCTCTTCATGGCCCCTCCAGGTCGTGACGAATCATCTGTACTGTAGCATCCGTTCTGTAGCATCCGTGAAGAGCTTCGCTTTGTCAAATCCTTGGCAGACAAGAGTTTTCACATTAAGCTTAAACTATGATTATCCTTGAAAATGATTATTTACGGGCAAGCTTTCAAGAAGAAGGGGCGGAGTGGCGTAGCTTTCAAGAAAAGGTTCACGGCACGGAATTGTTATGGCAGGCCGACCCCGCTTTTTGGCCGCGTAGTGCTCCCCTTTTGTTCCCCATCGTGGGGGCCTTAAAAAACAACCGCTATCGCTATGGAACTCAAGAGTATACTTTGGGGCGTCACGGTTTTGCTCGAGATCGACGTTTTACCGTTCTTGAACAGGACAAAACCCAGGTGGTCTTTAGCTTAGAAAGCGATGCGCAAACCAAGGAAGTTTACCCCTTCGATTGGCATTTAGAAGCGCACTACCGTTTGTCGCAAAAAGTTCTTTCAACGACCTTCCGCGTGACCAATACCGGTTCAAAAGAATTGTTGTTTTCTTTGGGAGCGCACCCCGCCTTCGTGATACCTCGTGGAGAGGAGGCTTGGGAAGATCATTGGCTAGAGTTTGAGTTTCCTGAGCCATTAACCCGCCATTTTTTAAATGCCCAAGGTTTGTTCAGTGGGGAAACCCAGCCCTTGCCCACTGTAGGACGAATCTTGCGGTTAACCAGGACCTTATTTGAACAAGATGCTGTCATCATCAAAAAATTACGAAGTTCTCGTCTTACCTTGAGAAGTGACATTCACCCTATTTCGATTAGTCTCGAATTCCCAGGGTTCCCTTACCTTGGACTCTGGTGCCCGCCGCAGGCTCCCTTTGTTTGCCTAGAACCGTGGTGTGGCCTTGCTGATTCGGAGGAGCCTAATTCAGCGCAAAGCTCAGAACAAAAGGTAACCAGATTGGAAGAAAAAGAAGGGATCGTGTCCCTCCCTGCCGGAGAGGTTTTTCAACGGACCTTTGCTGTGACCGTCGAAGGGATTTAGCCGGGTGAGGTTCTGAGCGAACCTCACCTCTAGATCTTAAGAAGCTTTGGTCTTCTTCTTTTTACCCAAAAAGATTTTGTCGCCGGGCATGGCTCCATGAATCAAGGTGACGCCAATTTTTCCCAGAAGGGTACCGCAGGCCAAAGAAATGATCGCGGCCGCTAAATAGCCTAACCACAAACCAGTATTTTGAAAGCCATTTTGTGAAAAAGCCAGAATGGCTTGAGCCAACGAGGAGAGTAAGTACAAAACTCCCAGGGCGATTTTTCGACGCAACACGGGAGTCGTGACTTTTCGATACCGGACCTTGGCATCAAAGATCCCTGACAAAAAGCCGCCCAAGACCGAAAGTGGGAACAACCACGAAAGTAGCTGGACACTAGGCCATAGCCAATGTTTAGCACCATCCGAAACCACCGCGAAAACCAGGGCCAAAATGACCAATAAGCCACCTAAGGTTTCAGGAAAATGGACAACGATGGGGTGAATGTCTAGATCAAGAAGCAAGCGCCGCACCCCTGTAACTTTATCTTCATAGGGCTCGAACATTTGAGCTTTGACCCCACAAGCGGGACAGAACTCGCCTAAGGCGCTCTTTTCCATGATGTAGCCGCAGGCTTTGCAGCGAACCAGTTCTTTCACAGTACACTCCTTTGTGGGGTCTACGCCCGTAAACCCCGTTCTAAAAATGAAATCAAGACCCGACTAATAATGCCCTTGAGAGGCATCGACTTTGCCTTTGAAAATCCGGTAAACAAAAATGGTATACACCATCACGATCGCTAAGGCGATGAAGCCTAAAATCCCTAAGAATTGCAAGCTATAGAGGGGATTAGAAACACCAGCCTTGAAAACGGTTAAAGAAAAGTCCGGGGAAAGGCTGGAACGCACCATAGTGGGAAATTGTACAGCGCCGATAAAGAGCCACACAGCCCCCACCAGCAAAGAAGAAAACACAAAGGGCCTGGAGTCTTTGTCGCCAGCACGGGTCAATACCAAACCGACAAGGGCCACCACCGCAATGAGAATGGCGAGAGGAACGCCAACGGGAGCAAAGGGTTTGCCCACAGGCGAAGACCCAGTCAGATCGGCGCCGCCTAAAAGCGCCACCAAAACAACGGCCACGACAAGCACTCCCGCCACAATGGTTTGGGACAACAAACTCTGACGGGCTTCGTCAGCCAGAGCCCCAGAAGTCTTGCGAACAAGATACGTGCTCCCATGTAGAAGGCTTACGGCCACAAAAGCGGCCCCCATGAGTACAGACAAGGGCGAAAGGGCTTCTAAGAACGAGTGGGCAGGGTCCCATTCCATAGAGGCATTATAGGGAAGACCAGCCATCGTGGCCCCAATCGCGACACCAATGATGAAAGGAATAAAGAAACTCGAGAGCATGAACAAGACTTCCCAAAAACGGCGTCCTTTTTGATCATGAACCCAGGCTTCAAACGAGACCGGTCTGAGCATGACAAAAACCATGAGGAGAACTACCCAGGGATACAGTCCCGACAAGAGGCCGGCAAAAACAACAGGGAACGAAGCGAAAATCGCACCGCCGCCAATTAAGCCGTACAGCTCGTTGCCATCCCACAAAGGCCAAATCGTATTCAGCTGGATGAGGCGATGTTCTGGACTTTTGGTAAACGGAAGCCGCATGCCGATTCCTAAATCAAAGCCATCAAGCCAGGTAAAGATGAACAGAGCTGCTCCGATGATGATAAACCAATAACTTTGCCAAAAGGCTAAGGGTGTCATTGTTGACCTCCGTGAGCTTGTTCTTGTGCCTTAGCTTCTGCGGCAGGCGTAATTCCCTTCTTTATCATAGCGGGCAAAAAACGGAAAAAGACTACAAAAATTAAAATGTAAACCAAGGAAAAGAAAATCAGCGAGAATAACACATAGCCAGGATTTAGACCCTGAGTTACGGCATCGGCTGTACGAAGTCCGGGAAAGCCAATCGCCGGGTCCGGATAAATGGTCCAAGGCTGGCGGCCAATTTCTGCCGTAATCCACCCCGTTTCGACACCGATATACGGTAGCGGACTACAGAACATGATGGCGAGTAAAGATTTCTTTTTTCGTGTCAGGGTACCGCGAGCATGGAAAATCATACCCAGAACCAAAACCACGATCAAAATCGAGCCCACGAGGACCATCACACGGAAGGTTTGAAACTCCGACTGAACGGGTGGGCGGTCGGCGGGGTTGGGGGCTAACTCATTCAAACCCCTCACTTTATAATTGAAGTTAAAGTCATAAAAGTAACTGAGCATGCCTGGCAACGGCAATCCAATCACCTTTTGATCTTTTTCGTCCACCCAGCCGAGGGCATAGAGGGGGGCATCCGTTTGCGAATTGTAAACCCCTTCCATCGCGGCGCCTTTGATCGGCTGGTACTTCTCAATTTCAAGAACTGAAGCGTGGCCCAAGAGTGGAAGCGCCAGGGAACAAATCAACGCAACGGTACCTGCAATGGTCATCATTTTGGCGGCAGCGTTTTGTTCGCGGCCTTTGTACATAAACCACGCCGAAATGGCAAAAAGCAAGAAGGTTCCCACCAACCAGGCTGCGACGATCGTGTGGAAGAAACGCAAGAGGGTAGAGGGGTTCAAGTTCATCGCCAACCAATTTTCTAGGATCAGCTTTCCATCGTGGTAAGAAACTCCGGCAGGAGTCTGCATCCAAGAGTTGGCGGCAATGATGATGAAAGCAGAGAAATGAGACCCGATA
>DAIDJJ010000053.1:0-15219 GCA_027451385.1 Spirochaetales bacterium
TCACCAGTTCGATTCTGGTCGGTGGCAGGTTGTCCGGCAATCGTCTTCGATTGCCGGTTTTTTTTTGTCTTTTCATTTACGCTGAAGCGTTCCATAATAGAAGTATGAGAGCCTTACTCTTCGTGATCCTTTGTGGTTTAGCCCTAAGTGGAACAGCCTCCGCCCAAACCGTAAATCTTTTTTCGGTTTTTGAGCAAATTCCCGTCAAAGACAGATTGGCGTGGTTAGAAGCCAAACCTTTGAACAAGTTACCCAATGATTTTCTCTATCAGGCTCTCTTGCTGACAGATGCTGCCAATATTGAATTAGGAAATGATGACGAGGTTCATGCCAAAACAGAAACGGCAATGTGGTTGTGTGAGCAACTGGGGTCCCGGCACTATGTCCCTGCCATCCCCGTGTTGCGACGGTTGCCCGCTGAATACCATAATACGAATTTGAAGTCTGTGGTTTGGACAGCCTTAGCCGCCGATCAAGCGACAGAGGCGGTTCCCGACATGATTATCGAATTAAAAGCTCTCAATGCAGGGTTTACACCCAATGCCGCAGGAGAAGCTGAGGCGTTAGCCTTGCTGAAAGCCTTGGCCTCTTTGAAAGCCACAACGGCCTTTCCAGATTTTGTACGGGCGACGGCCTCCTGGTATTCGCCGGCCAGCCATGTGCGCGAGGTGGCCTTACAGTCGTTACCTTTATTAACAAAGGACTATAACCAATCTTTGTTGACAGTTCTTCAAACTGATGCTGACCCCTCGACGCGCCTGACGGCGTTTCAACTGGCCCAAAAGAGTTCTGACGCCACGTTCCGGGCAACGGCGGCTTCTGCGGCCTTGAAGGCTGCTTTGGATTTACAAACTAACGATGATCTTCAACAAGACATTGTGACGCACCTTCGAAAATTAGCGTTGGTGGACTTATCCCACATAGCCTCTGTTCCCCACGAAGCTTTATCTCCGTTAAAGACGATTTTGTCTTCTTGGCTTGACCCCCAAGCTGATTTTGATGATGTGGGCAATGCAGCTTTTGCCTTAGCGAGACTTTCAGAACCTGAAGCGGTCAAAGCCCTCGCCCAAGTCTTATCTCAGTTGAATAGCCGCCAAACTGTGGGGGCAAATACGGCGGCCCAAGTGGCGTTTGCCCGTGTTGTGATTGCCGCTCTGGGAGTCAGTGCTTCACCGCTGGGGGCTACGGCTCTCTCGGACGTGGAATTTAGTTCATATACACCAGCCATAGTTCGTGAAGCCCATGCGGCCTTGAAAAAGCTTCCTCAATCGTAAGCCGTGAAGATTCCTCGACGTTCGAATCAACCCTTTCCAGGCTTAGCAGGGATGGCTCTGCTTCTGGGGCTATTGTGGGGGCTTCAACTGTTGGCCGGTTATGTGATAGCCGCACTGGGGGGCCTTAACGGGCCTCAGGCGGCATGGTGGGCAGCCTTGGCTGCGGTAGTAGCCTTTGCCCCTGTTCTTGGTCTTGCGCACGGACTGTCTCTTCGGTCTGGCCAACGCCCCTGGACCTGGTTGCCACCCCAACGACAGCCCCTTTGGTGGTGGATAGGACTGCTCTTGTCGGCCACAGGGGGGAGTCTTGTGCTCGGGGCTCTGTCTTCAGCCTTGGGTTTGGTGTGGCCGATGAACGGTCTGCAAGAACTGATGGCCAAGTTAGCCCCAGCGCGATTTTCACTAGCCTCGTTGGTACTCTTCGGGGTTGTGGCGCCTTTGACGGAAGAGAGCCTGTTTCGTGGTTATTTTTTAGGGTCAGCAACTTTGCGCTACGGAAGGTTTCCCGCCATTTTTTTAACGGCTTCCCTGTTTGCCGTCGCGCATGGCAACCCCTGGCAGGGCATACCCGCTCTGATTGCAGGCGTGTATTTGGCCGCCGTTGTCCCCCGAGGCGGCTTGGTGAGTGCTCTGGCGGCTCACGCCCTCTTTAATGTGTTTCCTTTGCTGTTGCGGTGGGGAGGCTTCGAGATCCCGGGAATCAATGATTTTTCTACGGTGATTCCTCCATTCCCTTGGCTGTTCACCGGTTGCCTTTTGCTTGGGGGCGGCCTCACGTTGGGTCTTCTCGTTACCCAGAAAATCCCCAAGGAATCTTCTTCAGCTGGGTAGAGTTCTTAGCGCTGGTTTGCTACAATACGCCTATGTCTCGATCTAAAATGCTGTACAAACTTCCACAGGGCACTGAACGCCTGCTTTTGGAAGACGCCCAAAGGCGTCAGAAGGTGGTCCGGTTGGTCCAGGATACCTTCCAGTTATGGGGTTACGGTCCCGTGCAGACCCCTGTTATCGATTTTTACGACCTCTATGCTCCTTTTGTTCGTGGAGACGATGTGTATCGACTCGTTGACCGTGAAGGTGAACTGTTGATGCTTCGTTCAGATATCACCCTATTTTTGGCCCGTTCGGCGGGGACGACACTCCGCGAAGGCCATACTCCTTTGAGGTTATGTTACGCGGACACGATTCTACGACATCAAGATGCTCAAGACATCAGTGAAAATGAGTTCTTTCAGGTTGGTGCCGAGTTTATGGGGTCTATGGCCCCTGAGGGCGACCTGGAGATGTTGCTCCTTCTAGATGATATTTTAGAACGTTTGGGACTGGAGGCCCGTGTCCATTTAGGAAGCCGTGCTGTGTTTGATCAGTCCGTGGCGCACCTGGGGTTGGGTCAAACCGAAGACGAAACAACTGCCTTGCAAAATGAAGTGCTCTTTCGCCGGCCTGGAGTGCTGACAAAAGACTTAAAGGAACTTTTTTCGTTTGTGGGTACGGCCAGTGAAGCCAGACAGTTGTTGTCCCGGCTTAAGCTCACAGCGGGTATCCAAAAAGCCGTTGAAGAACTTGTTCAATTAGCGGAAACTCTCGTGCCCTTGGCCTGGAAGGATAGGTTTCGAGTGGATTTCTCTGAAATTGGTCAGAGAGAATACTACACCGGCTTAGTCTTTCAGGCGTATCATCCCGGTGTTGGCGATGCCTTTGCTTCGGGTGGACGCTATGACTCGTTGTTGGGCCGTTTTGGACTAGATTCCCCCTCAGTAGGTTTTAGTTTATCCGTCCGAAAGATCGAACCTTTTACCTCGGTGGACGTCAAGGGGGCTCAAGCTGTTCCCGCCCAGGGGAATTCCTGGCAGGAGCGTCTTACATGGGCTCGCCAAGAACGTGCCGCAGGTCGAGCGGTTCACTTAGGGGGGGCAAAATGAGAGAACCTTTGACGTTAGCTCTTCCTAAAGGGCGCTTGTTTGAACAAGTTCGAGAACATTTCGGACAACGCGGCTTCGACTTTTCGTTGGAAGACCGTAAGTTGACCGCCATCGACAAGACTGGCACCCTCAAGATCATTGCCGTCAAAAATGCCGATTTACCGACCTATGTCCGCCATGGAATAGCGGGACTGGGTATCTGCGGAGATGATGTGCTCTACGAGGCTGGTTACGATTTTACCCATTTGTTGCCGTTTGACTTTGGCGGAACTCGCATGGCACTAGCGGGCTTGAAGGATCACCCTGTTTCAGCTTCGGCGAGTTCGTTGACCATTGCGACGAAGTTTACACGTTTTACGCGGGATTGGTTTCATGCTCTAGGGACCAGTGTGAAAATTATCCGGCTTGATGGTTCGGTGGAACTAGCCCCTGTTTTAGGTTTAGCCCCCTTTATTGTCGACTTAGTCGAAACGGGTTCGACCCTAAAGGCCAACGGTCTTGAGGTTAGAGAATGGTTGAAAACCATTGGGGTTAGTCTTTTTGCGAATCCTGCGTATTTTAAATTGCGGTATCAAGAGATTTCCCGGTTCGTCGATAGATTGAAAGAACCGGCAAATTGAAAAAAACGGCAGGGAGCAAAAGCGGATGAAAGTCACTGTGGAACGCCAAACTAAGGAAACTCAAATTCAATTATCTTTGGATATGAGTTCCTCACAAGTCCCTCAAATTGCGACGGGTGTTCCCTTTTTTGATCATATGTTGACAGCCATGAGTTTTCACGGAGGCTTTTTTTTAGACGTTCAGGGTAAAGGGGACTTGGAAGTTGATCCACACCATTTGGTGGAGGATGTGGGCTTAGTGCTTGGTGATGCCTTGAAAAAGCATGCCGATTCGGCGGGTGCCTTAGGCCGCTACGGCTTCTCTGTGATCCCGATGGATGAGGCCTTATCCGAGGTCGTTATCGATGTTTGCAATCGACCGACTTGTGTTTACCGGGCCAACTTGCCGCAAACAAGGGCGGGAAACTTTGATTTGACCTTGGTCAGGGAGTTTTTAATCGCCCTGTCCAATCGGGCTTCGTTGGCTTTACACGCCCATTGCCGCTATGGCGAGAACGCCCACCACATGATCGAGGCGTTGTTCAAAGCATTGGGGAAAGCTTTGCGACAGGCTTATCAGTCAGCCTCAGGGGCTGGTGTGCCGTCAACTAAAGGGACCTTATAGTTCTTCGCCCCCTTTTCAAATAGGGATAGTCAGATTATTCTGGAGGCGACTTGATGGAAAATCCTGAGCGTCCTGGCGCCGCCGCGCTAGAAAAAATGCCCGTTGAGGGCTTTCTGAAAGTAACTCGTCCCGATTCTCCGGAATTGACATCGGAACAGCGTGTTCATTTAATCCGAAAAGGGAATGAACTGTTTACAGCGGGTGAAATCGAAAAAGCGAAGCGAATTTTTGTGGCGACGGGATATACCGACGGCATGATTCGTGTCGGCGATCATTTTGCGGGTCAGAGGGATTTTCTTTCGGCGTATCAAATGTACCGTATGGCCAAGGCCCGTGATAAGGCTGAGGCTATGGTAGAAAAATTGTCGAACATTCTACGGAACTGGTTGAAGGAGTAGGGCATGGCGGGTTTCGAGCACGAGCCATTAAGTGATGATTTGTTGGATCACCCTCATCAGGGTCCCGAGTTGCCCGAAGGAACTGATCTAGTCAGTGAGTTATCCAAAAAAGGCTACAACTATTTAAAAGAAGGTGTCCTGAGTGAAGCGGAACAGTCGTTTCGACAGTTACTTGAGCTGGATGCTAAAAATAACTATGCCTTGGTCGGCCTCGGGGACGTGGCGCGAAAACGCGGCGATTATGAATCGGCGACAGGGTATTACCAAGAATGCCTCAGGCATTATCCGACCAACAACTACGCCCTTTTTGGGTTAGCAGATTCTTATAAAGCGATGGGCTTGTTTAACCGTGCTCTTTCGATTTGGGAAGAGTACCTCAAGCAAGACTCGGCGAATATTACCGTCTTGACCCGCGTTGCGGACGCCTACCGTAAAGTTCGGAATTTTAACCAATCCAAGTCAACTTACCTCAAAGTCTTGGAAATGGAACCCAACAACGCCTATGCCCTGATCGGTCTTGGGCATCTTCACTATGATTTTAAAGATTTTCGCGAGGCCCTTCGGTATTGGGAACAGATGTACCACCAGAATGAGGCCCACGCCGATATTCGAGTATTAACCTCACTGGGCAATTGCCATCGTAAGATGAAAACTTACGCCGAAGGCATTCCGTATTTTCAAAAGGTTTTGGATAAACATCCCGACAATTTTTACGCACTGTTTGGCTTAGCGGATTGTTACCGTGGCCTCAATTTAAGCGAACAATCCTTAGAAAATTGGCAAAAAATCCTGAGTTTTGATCCTCAAAATAAGGTGATCTTGACCCGAGCCGGTGATTCCTTGCGGACTTTGGGGCGTTTAGAAGAAGCCGAAACCTATTATCGAAAAGCGTTGAACATAGAATTTGACCTTTACGCGGTGTTAGGTTTGGCATTAGTTCATAAGCTTAAAGGGGAATATCAAGAAGCTTTGAACTCTCTTCAAGGAATTCTGAAGAACGACGCCAATAACGCTAGGATTTATCAAGAAATGGCAGAATGTTACGTCGCTTTAAAGAAAAAGGATGAGGCCATCTCGATTTTAAATTCCTTTCAAAAACGTGGAATGAAAAATCAAGGCATCAATGAAATGCTGGCGAAGTTACGGGCTCAAGCCTAAATAGGCTTTCTATCATGGAACTCAGAGATTTATGCGAGGTTAAAGAATGCTTGGCCGTGGTGACGCGGCTAGAAGCGAAAATCCAGGCACAAACAGGCTTAACTCTGAACCATGCTTGCGCTGTGATGAGCCTCGCACAGGGCCAAAACACGGCAGGGGGCTTGGCACAAGAACTTCGGGTTTCAGGCCCTAGCTTATCGCGCCTGTTACGCCCTCTTCTCGATCGTGGCTTAGTGGAAGTCTCCGAACCCTCAGAAGACTCCTCGGATGGCCGCTTCAAATTATTGGGCTTAACCAACTCTGGCTGGGACGTTTACCAGCGCCTTAGACAGCACGAGGGGGAGTGGTTCCCCCTTTCTTTGTTAAACCGTTCTAAAATTCTCGATTAGCTCTTGCCAAGCTGGACAGCACAGGCTACGATGTAGTGGTTAACGTTGTTAAGTAGGAGAGTCCCATGTCGAAATATTTGATTGTCGGCGGTGTTGCCGGCGGAGCTACAACAGCCGCTCGTTTGCGTCGGGATGACGAGTCAGCGGAAATTATTTTATTTGAACGCGGAAGCCACATTTCGTACGCTAACTGCGGACTCCCCTACTACTTAGGCGGAGTGATCAAAGACCGCGAACGCCTCTTTGTCATGACTCCTGAGAATTTCCAAGCCATGCTCAATGTCGAAGTTCGAGTAGAGTCTGAAGTTATCGAAATTGACCGCGAGAAAAAGCGGGTTCAAATCAAGAAACTACCGGGGGGACAAACGTATTGGGAAACCTACGATAAGTTAGTTCTTTCCCCTGGGGCAGACCCGGTTAAGCCTCCGATTGTTGGCGACAATACTCCTGGTGTTTTTACCCTGCGCTCTGTCGCAGACACGGATAAAATCAAGAGCTTTGTGGAAGAACACCGACCACGTCGGGCCGTGATCGTCGGGGCGGGCTTCATTGGCCTCGAAATGGCCGAAAACCTGCATCAATTAGGCGTTTTTGTGACTATTGTCGAAATGGCCTCGCAAGTTATGGTCATGCTCGATCATGAAATGGCCGCCGAAGTTCACCAGCACTTTAAAGTCAAAGGTGTCGAAGCCTACCTGGGCGATGGGGTTCAAAGTCTGAATCCTACGGGAAATAGGCTTAGTCTGAAGTTAAACTCGGGCCGGGTATTGGATACCGATATGGTCATCCTCTCGATAGGAGTTCGCCCTGACACCACCTTAGCCAAAAACGCCGGATTAGAAATTGGGGTGACCAAAGGCATTAAGGTGGATGAATATCTGCGCACCAGCGACCCCAACATTTATGCCGTCGGAGATGCCATCGAATTTCCCAGCCCCATTACAGGTAAGCCCACCATTACGTATTTGGCGGGACCGGCGAACAAACAAGGGCGCATCTGTGCCGATAACATTGTCTTTGGCAATAAGTCAGTCTATAAAGGAGCTATCGCCACAGCTGTCGCTAAAGTTTTTGACCTGACCGTGGCCGCAACGGGAGCGGGCGAAAAACTTCTTAAACGAGAAGGCATTCCTTTTCAATCCTGTATTATCCATGTCTCTCACCATGCCGGTTACTATCCCGGCGCTACTGCCATGACTCTCAAGCTCCTGTTTTCAAACGAGGGAAAGATTTTGGGAGCCCAAGGCGTAGGCTACGAGGGCGTCGACAAGCGCATCGATGTCATTGCCGCTTTCTTAAAAATGGGCGGTACCGTGTCAGACCTGGCAGAGTTCGAACAAGGCTACGCTCCCCCCTATTCTAGTGCCAAAGACCCTGTCAATGTCTTGGGTTTTGTCAGCCGAAACATTTTAGAAGGACTCAGCCGACATATTCACTGGGATGAGCTGGCCTCGTTACCGGACCATGTCTTGGTCGATGTTCGTTTGCCAGAAGAGTTTGGCATCGGGACCATCCCTGGGGCTGTGAATATTCCTCTTCAGTCTTTGCGTCATCGCCTTGAGGAATTACCCAAAAATAAGCCCATTGTCGTGATGTGCGGGGTAGGCTTGCGTGCGTTCATGGGCGAGCGAATTCTCAAGCAAAATGGTTTTCAGGACGTCTATAACCTTTCTGGAGGGTTTAAGACCTGGGAACACGCGACTATGAAACAGTCGAATGAAGACCTCTTTTCGAAAGATATCATCGGTAAAGACGGGGCCATTTATCAATCTGACCCCGATAAGGCTGCAGTCTCCCGGGCCGTTCACGGCTTACCAGCCTTTGTGAAGCCACTGGAATTAGACGCCGTTGGTCTTCAATGTCCTGGACCCATTTTTCAGCTGAAAAAAGCCATGGACAGTATTCAGCCAGGTGAACGGATCCGCGAGGTTGCTTCTGACCCCGGGTTTGCCAAGGATGTGGAAGGCTGGTGCCGCATGACGGGCAATACCCTCGTGGAGCTGAATAATGAAGGCAGTCGAATCGTTGCCGTGATTGAAAAAGGCCGTACAGCCCCTTCGGCGGCACCTCAAGCGGTGCAAGGGGTAAGCTCCGGAAATGATACCACTTTGGTGCTCTTTTCTGATGATTTCGACCGGGCTTTGGCTTCGTTGGTCATTGCGAATGGAGCCGCAAGTTCGGGGAAAAAGGTTACGATTTTCTTTACCTTCTGGGGGTTGAACCTCATTAAGAAAGTGAAAAAACCTCGAGTAGCCAAAGACCTGATGGGGCGTCTATTCTCTTTCATGTTGCCGTCTAGTTACAAAAAATTGAAGTTGTCAAAGATGAACATGGGGGGATTGGGAACCTCAATGATGAAAGGACGAATGAAAGCCCTGAAAATTGACAGCTTGCAGACCATGCTCAAAAATGCCCAAGAAGTGGGTGTTAAAATGGTGGCCTGCAATATGAGCATGGAAGTTATGGGGATCCGCTTAGAGGAATTGTTAGACGGCGTCGAACAAGGCGGAGTCGCGTCTATGCTGGAAGCCGCAGACACCTCTCGAGGTACCTTCTTTATTTAAGGCATGACTCTTGATTTAAGAAACACCTAAGCCCCTTCGGGGGCTTTTTTCATGAAAAATGTGTTTCTTTGGTTGCGGATTTGTAAAAAGAGGGTTAGGCTAGGGCCATTAGACCGTTTTAATCCGGTTTTTTAAACTATTTTGAAAGGAAATTCGAATGAAATTACTTTCCACCTTGTCAGTGGGAGCTCTTTTATTGCTGGCCGTACAGGTTCAAGCTCAAGAGACCACGGCACCAGCATCACCCCAGCCCCCCGTCACGACCGAACGGGCCAGCTATGACTTTGGGGTTCTCATCGCGACCAATTTGAAACAGGCGTCTGTGATGATCGATTACAATGCCTTTGTTCAGGGTATGAAAGATGTCTTTGAAAAAGACAAGGCCAATGTGACCCCCGAACAAGCCAATCAAGAAGTCCAAGAAGTTTTAGCCTACGCTCAAAAAAAAGTTGCCGCGGATAACGCGGCTAAAGAAACCCAGTTTCTCGCCGCCAACGCCAAAAAACCTGGGATAAAAACTACGGCGAGCGGCATACAATACGAAGTCATCAAGCAGGGCACTGGCCCCAAGCCCGTCGCCTCAGATACGGTTAAAGTTGACTACGTAGGAACCTTGATTGATGGGACAAAGTTTGACAGCTCGATTGACCGCAAAGAACCTGCGGTATTCCCCTTGTCCGAAGTGATTCCCGGTTGGACCGAGGCGATTCAATTGATGCCTGTGGGGAGTGAATACCGGTTCTATATTCCGTCCAAGTTGGCCTACGGAACTCGTGGCGCTGGCGGGAGAATTCCCCCCAACAGTGCTTTGATTTTTGACGTGACGCTTTTGGACATCGAAAAACCTGCGCCGAAAGCCCCCGATCAGGCTCCAAGCCAAGGGTCCGACTCAGGCAAGTAGTCAAAGTTGGGGCAATTGTGCATCTTGAGGTTTTTTCCAAAAGAGGCTAACTTGACCCAAGCTTTTGTTGTTTCGGCAAAGGAAGAAATCTCCTCGATAAGGAAAGATATATGAAGTTGTTTGCATTGCTGGCGGCGGCCCTTTTGCTGGCCTCCTGCCAAGCTAAACCGGCTGCTTCGGCTAAGCCCGGTGTTCCCAATGAGTCTGACGCAAGTTACGACTTTGGTGTTCTCATCGGCACCAACCTGAAGCAGACTTCTGTTTCGGTGGACTATGATTCGTTTGTCCAGGGCATGAAAGATGTCATGGATAAAAACCACGCCAAAGTGACCCCAGAGCAAGCCAATGAAGCGGTACAAGCCTACCTTCAGGCCGCTCAGAAAAAAGTGGCCGATGCTAATGCGGTAAAAGAAGATAAGTTCCTGGCTGACAATGCCAAGAAACCTGGTGTCATTACCACCCCCAGCGGTCTGCAATACGAAGTCCTGCAACAAGGTACCGGACCCAAGCCCAAGGCCACCGACACCGTTAAGGTCGACTATGTCGGCACCCTGACGGACGGGACAAAGTTTGATAGTTCCATTGACCGCAAGGAACCTGCTGTATTCCCCCTTTCGGGTGTCATTCCCGGTTGGACTGAAGGCATTCAGCTGATGCCCGTTGGGAGTAAGTACCGCTTCTTCATTCCTTCAAAATTAGCCTACGGTGCTCGTGGAGCGGGAAGCCGAATCCCTCCGAACAGCACCCTGATTTTTGATGTGAGCTTGCTGGATATTGAGCCTCCTGCCAAGGCTCCCGCGCCTAAGAAGTAACCTCTAGACCACCTGTTGGGCTGAAACCAGTCCCGCCAGGTGGTCTCGGTCATCCCGGCTCACGATTTCCCATTCCCTTCGATCCCTCTCGGGATAAACCCTCACCTGTGTGAGGGAGGCTTGATGGACTACAGGGTGCTGATACAGCGCCTGGGGGCCTTCCCCCGACAGACTCCATAAAAAGATTTGAATCGTCATACCATGCGAGACCACCACCGCACTTTGGCCCGACTGAACGATGCGGGCCACAGCGTTGAGGACTCGATCTTGAACCTGTTTCCAGGTTTCTCCCCCCCAGGGTCGCCAACGTTCGGGGTGATGCCAAAACGCCCGAGCTTCTTCGCCCCAGCGTTCCCAAACGGTTTCTTTGGTCAAGCCTTCCCACGCTCCCAAATGAATTTCTTGTAGCTCATCCAAACTTTGCACCGGTAGAGGAACTTCACGCTGAGCTGACAACAGGTGTGCGGTCTGGAGGGCCCGTGGGGCTGACGACGACCATAAAGCCTCGAGGGAAAGGCGGCTTAGCCGACGGCCCAAGGCTTGAGCCTGGAGCTGACCAAGTTCGGTGAGGGGGGAGTTTTTGCGGCCTTGAAGGCGTTTTTCTTGGTTCCAGAACGTTTGTCCGTGCCGGGTTAAGTACAAGTCAAAGGCTCGTGGCTTGGGGGGCGTGCTCATAGGCTTTCTCGCGGGTTCTGACGTGCTGAAGCCTGCACCACTTGGGGTGTCGCGGCCCAAAAGGCTTGGGGAAAAAACTTTTGGAGCTGTTCACAAGCGGCGAGGGCTGTCTCGGTGTCGGGGAAAACCAGAACAAAGGCCCCGCCGCCGCCGGCTCCCGAAAGCTTTCCCCCCAGGCTACCCCAAGCTTTTGCGGCAGTAAAGACCTGCTCTAAGGCAGGGTGCGATACCCCGAGTTCGGCCAGGATGGCTTGAGCTTCTTGAAACAAGCTTCCAAGGATTTTGGGGGAAAAGTTGGGAGCCTGGAGGCTTTGTTGTGCCCTGCGGGCGAGTTCGCCAAGGTGAGTCAACCGCGCCGAAGTTCCCTCGGGGTCACGAGTATGGCGTTCGGCAATGCTGCTGACCAAAGCTTTTGTCGTGGTTAAACGGGGTAACGCCCCGGCCACTAAGGCCGGGGTTTGGTCGGGGAGAGGCAGAGGTGTTAACTGTTCGTGAACACGCTCAAGGAACCACCAGCCTTCACGCAAGGCTAAGGCCGTATCAATACCAGACGGCCGACCGTGAAAGAGCTTTTCCCCTTCGCGAGCCGCCTCATCTAAAGATTCAGGGCCTTCTAAAGGGGCTTGGGGTAAAAAAAGGCGGGCAAAGGCCGACGATAAGGCCGCCGAAGAGCCCCAGCCGCCCCCTCGGGGAATGTTCGACTCCACTTGAAGACGGCCCGGGTTTAAAGCAGGTAGCCCCCGGGACGTCCTTAGCGTTTGAAAAACTTCGATTAACCGCAGGATGAGCTGGTGTTCGGGTGAACCTAAATCCGGGGGAAGCTGACATTGCCAAGGGGTATCCTGTGCTGGCTCATAGCGGAGGGTGAGGGTGGAAGCCAGGCTTAAGCCCACGGCGGGATGACCCCACACCGCCGCGTGCTCCCCAAAGAGGAGCAGTTTGGCATGGGCTTGGGTCTGCCGAGGGATATCCCCCTGGGACTTCGTCAAGTGTGCCCTAGTCAAGGCGAACTCCGTCTTCGGCTAATTGAAGCGGAAAGGTCTGAGCCCGTGCTCCTGAATCTTGGTCCTGGGGATGGTTATTGGCATGGTTGCCCTCGTCTTGCACCACGAGACCGCTTTCATTGCCAGCCCCCAGAGCTTTGACAAAATACGAAGGTGGAAAGGTTGATTCGAGTTCTGCACTGACACCGATTTGCCGTCCTAACGACAACGAAAGCTGTTTGGCATCTTCCCAGGCTAGGCGGCGTTCTGACCAAGTTTTAGCGCTAAAAAAGTGCTTGACCGCTGAGTTGGACTGGCGAAGAAACTCTTGAGCTTGGTGTGGCTGAGCGGTTTTCCAGGCTTGGTATGCCCCGATTGCCGACACGGTTCTGACCGCATCTGGTCCTGAAAAGAGGCGGAACGGTGGCAGACTCCAGGACGCGGGGGTCCAACTGGGGGTTCTGCCGCCGGTAAAAAGCCCCAGACCGCCCCAACAGCTGGCGGCAACATCGTACCCCGAGCCTTTTCCGCCTTGTGCGGTGCGGTGGGCTAGGATGGCCTGTTGTGTCAGCTTCGTCTTGAAAAGCTCCGACTGGAAAAGTCTCGGCGCTGGAACGGCTGAGTCGTTCCAGGACTCCTTCAACAGGTATGCCACAGCCGTCAGCACGACCGCTAAGGCTGCCGAAGAGCCTAGTCCTAGCTTGCGACCGTCCTGGGTAAAAAATGCCGAGGAATCAAGGGTCAGATGAAAAGGCGGTACACCGGGGTCATGTAAACCCAACGCTTCATACAAAGTCCCGACAAACTCGCCTGCGTGGCTTTGGGGTGACCACGTCAGATGGACTCCCGGCCAAATACTTTCAATCTGGGTTGAGGAAGCTTCTTGGAGAGTGCCGATTAAGCGGACGTCCACAGCGGCCCCGACACCCAAGCCCCCGGGTTCTAGGATGGCGTATTCTCCGGCGAGTAAAAGGTTACCCGGTGCCGAAAGTCGAAACGGGTAAGAAGGTATCCGCCTCACGTCGAGTGCTCCACGTGGCGCACCAGCCCCTCACCAGGGCCGGAAATGAGGGTGCGCAGGCCTGGTAGGGCTTGGGATAGGCGCGTTTGTAAAGAGGAAGCTTGATCGGCGGGACAAAAAATTTTGACCTGAGGTCCAGCGTCCATCGTTTCCCAAGCGTCAAAGCCTTCAGAGCGCGCCTTTTCGAGTTCGAGAAGTATTGCCAAACTTTGTGGTTTCCAATAGATCAACGGCGGCTCGCTGGTGAACATCGTGGCAAACATGCGCAGGTAGCTTTGACGAATGAGGGGTCCCAAGGTAGTCCAGTTTCGCTCAGTTAAAGCTTGTTGGGCTTGGGTCAAAAGCTCTTCACTGGTGGATAGCCAGGCGGGGTAGTAGGGACTGGTACGGCGGCTGGCTTCCATCCCGACACGGCTCGAAACCGCTTTGGCCTCTTCATCGACCACGGCAACTACGACGCGAAACTCTGGCCAATGGGTGGCAGGCAGCAGACTTTGGGCCGCCGTAGCCCCGGCGGGAAAGAGGGTAAAGCCTCCCCAGAGAGAACGGGTGGCGCTTCCTGAACCTAAGCGAGCCAAAGCTGAAAGTTCTGTGAGGCTCAGCCCTGGTTCACCGTGGGCTACCGCCAGACTTTCGACGGCTCCCACCAGCGCCGCCATACCCGAGGAGGACGAGGCTAAGCCTGCGGCGGTAGGGAAGTCATTGGTCGATTCGAGGCACAGCCCGTGGTTCCAGCCCCAAGTTTTTTTCAAGGCGGTCAGAACCTTCGAGAACGCGTCCAGCGGCTGAACGACACCGTTGAGCAATACACTGTCTTTTGAAGCCCAGCAGGCCCTGGTTCGAGTGGTGAGAGCCTCTAAGGTTACCGCCAGACTGCCCGTCGCCGGTGTATTGGCCTCATCATCTCGTTTTCCCCAATATTTGATCAAGGCTAAACTGGGATGGGCTTGGGCTGTCCCCCAGATCATACGCCCCTGCGTCATGATTTATCTCCGTGTTCAAACTCAAGGCGGCGTTGGTGCAACGCCATGTGACCCCGCTGAATGCCTTCGCCGGTTAGGGCGAATAAGGCGGCAAAGTTTTGGGCCAGCCCCAAGACCGCCGCAATGCGTCCCAGCTCGCCAGCAGAGGGGTTCCCCAGCAAAGTCAGGGCATCGCGGGCTCGGGGGTGCATCAAGGCTCCTCCCACCGTCCCCAGGGGAACCGGCAACTCAATGGTTCCGGTCAGCGTCTCGCCCTCCAGACTCCAGGAAGTTAGGGGTTGGTAAGCCCCCGAGCGCGAAGCCCAGATATGCACGGCGGCCTCTAGGGCGCGGGTATCGTTTCCTGTAGCTAAAGCCAGAGAGGTGACCCCGTTCATTACCCCTTTATTGTTGGTTACAGCTCGACTGGGGTCGCGTCTTGCCGCATCAGAAGCCAGCGCGATCCGCCGTCCCGCTTCGAAACCGGTTAGTTGAGGTTTGTTAAGCGTCGCAACGTTGAGCTCGACTTGGGCTCCCGCGCGGCGTTGGGAACTATCATTCGAAAGGATGGCCATGAGCCGACGAAGACCTAACTGCCGTTCTAACTCTGGGGACAAGGTCTCGGCCAGAGTATTCAAAAGATTGGCCCCCATGGCGTCGCAAACGTCTACCTCAGCCTCCACCAGCCACAAAGGCGGGTCACCGGGGACCTTGCGAAAGCGTAGGTCTTTCAAGCCTCCCCCGCGTTTTTCCATCGAGGCTAAAGGAATGCGGGCGGCCTCAACCAAGGTCTGTCGAGAGGCGGCGAACTGTGAATCCAAAGTGTCTTGGGTTATGGAAGAGAACTCTGCGGGGGCTTCCAACCAAATTTGAGCCGTCATAAGCGAGGGGGTAGACCACGTTGTGACCTTGCCGCTGGTAAAAAGGCGAGCCGCA
>DAIDJJ010000054.1:0-15204 GCA_027451385.1 Spirochaetales bacterium
CTGAGGTTCATTCATCGGGTGGGGAAGCTCCTCTCACAGCTCAGCTAGAAGGGGAGCGCTTCCACTACTTGGTTCACGTCAGACGGCTTGGGGTGGGCGATCTCTTTGAGGCTGTGCTCAACGAGCAAAAAATGCAGGCTAAGTTGATCTTCCTAGACGCGACAAGCCTGAAACTTTCTTTAACCCCTGAATCTACCCCTGAAACGTCTTTTCCTCAGTTGCATTTGATGGCCGGACTTCTGAAAGGTCGAAAATTAGACGATGTCGTCCGGCAAGCAGCCGAGTTGGGCACAACAACTTTTCAACCTTTACAAACAGAACATTGTATTGCCAAGTGGCATGAAGATCAGCCGACGGCTCGCTTGAATCGCTGGTCCGCTATTGCTCGTGAAGCTTGTCAACAATCGGGAGCCTACCCGGTCATGGCCATTCAACCCGCCGTCACCTTAGAGGTGGCCGTGAGGCAATGGGAAAACCGCGGTCCCTTGCTCTTCTTTCATCAGTCCCCTCTTGCCAAGGCTAGCCTCCACGGCTATCTTTCATCCCGTCCCTCTCAGATTGGTTTGCTTATTGGCCCCGAGGGAGGTTTTTCTCAGCAGGAGACGGACTTTCTGAGAAAGCACGGCGCAAGTCCCGTTTGGTTCGGCCCCACGGTTTTTCGGGCTGAGACTGCCAGTACGGCCGCCCTGGCAGCTGTCAAAATTTTACTCCTGGAGAGTTCCTCATGGACCATCCCCTCCTCAAAAATGTAAAGCGAATACTTTTACTCTCTGTGCCCTTGGATATCATCCCGGAAGGTTCAGTAGACGATATTCTGGCTGAATTGATCGATAAAGCTGAGGCTGGGCCTATAGTTTTCTTAACCTATGCCAAACTCATGAAAGCGAGGCATGATCCGGAATTTCTCGGTTTCTTGCATAAGGCGGCCCTTCTGGTACCGGTTTCTAAAAGCCTCGAGAATGCTTGCCGCTTTCTTCACTTACCTTATCCGGCAAGGTATGAACCCTTTTCTTTTACGATTCGCTTGCTAGGTATTCTCGAAACCAAAAGAAAATCCCTCTATGTTCTCGGCGATGACCATAAATCCGTTCAAACGATCGCAGGCAATATGCGAACTTCGTTTCCTGGGATCAATCTCGTTGGTCGTCACGCCGGCTATTTTCATCGAGACAGTGAAGACTCTATCCTCAAAGCCATTCAAAAGGCCACACCTACTTTATTGTTGGTCGGTCCTGGGATTTCTGGAAAGGACAAATGGGCGTTCCGACAAGTTTCCCAATTACCCGTCAAACTTTTCTTGTATTCTGATGTTTCTTTCCACATTATGTCGGGTAAAAAACGCCGACCTTCGATAGCTGCGTTTCGCCAAGGTGGGCCCGAATGGTCAAAGTTTCTTCGAAATCCATTTCGAATCTTTAAGGTCTTTTCGTACCTTTGGTTGGGGATTATTCTCATCGTTTATCGATTGCGTCGTTAAAGATTTTCATCCGAATACTTGCGAAACTCCTGAAATATGCTATTTTAATTAAAAATTGCATAGGAGAGCGCGGATGAAAAAGTCCAAGGTCCGAATTCTCGTCACCGGCCCCCGAAGGGAACTTCTCCATAAATTCCAAGGAGTAGTTCCAGCTCACTATGAAGTATTTCCCTGCACAGCCTGGACAGAAGTAGAAGACGCCATCCTCGCTTATAGTCCCCACCTCGTCGTAGAAATTCACAATCAAGTTCCCTGTTGCCCCGAAGCCAGCGTCAAATTTCCCGAAGTACCGTTTTTAAGACTCGAAGAAGCCGCCCTGGAAGGAAATCCCGAAGACCTAGATGCCCTGCTCAGTCAACCGGCGTGCCGCTTAGGTGACCTTTCGTCAGAAATGCCCCTTTTGGGCAATAGTCTTGTCCTGCGCCAGGCTCTGGAACAAATGCGCAAACTGGCATTCTCTAAGGCTTCCATCCTGCTGACAGGCGAGAATGGGACAGGAAAAGAGTTAGCCGCCAGGGCCATTCATAAATGGTCACCGTGGAAAGAAGGTAAATTTGTACCGGTGAACTGTGCGGCTATTCCCGCTTCTCTGGCTGAAGCAGAACTCTTTGGTCACGTCAAAGGGGCCTTTACCGATGCCGTTGACCGAGAAGGTTGTATCAGTCAGGCCTCCGGAGGAACGCTCTTTCTGGATGAAGTGGGCGATTTACCTCGAGAACAACAAGCGAAACTCCTTCGCATCCTCGAAACAAAAGATTTTCACCGTCTAGGTTCGTCAATTATAGAGACCGGAGAATTTCGCCTCATCTGTGCCACCAATGTCAATTTAACGGATGCTGTCAAGAATGGTGCCATGCGCCAGGATTTTTATCATCGTATTCGTGTCGCCGAAGTTCGCCTGCCCCCCTTACGAGAACGCCTTGAAGACTTGCCGCTTTTGGTTTCTCATTTTCTGTGTAAGCTTGACCCTAACAAAACCCTTAAAATCAGTAATCCCGCCATGGTTAAACTTCAGTCCTATCATTGGCCGGGAAATGTTCGTGAGTTAAGAAATTGCCTTGAACGCGCCATTCTTTTGCGCGATAATGACAGATTGGAAGCCAAAGATTTTGATCTTGCCCAAGAATAACTCAAAAAAGTGAAAAATGAGGTTGAATTCTTATCCGTAAAGTGTAGAATTCTTCTACGAGTATTGTGGGATTCGGATTTGACAAAGGTTTTTGACATGCCTATTATTACGATGAATCCGCACCACCTCAGCAGAGTTGAATTGCTCGTTAGAAGAGGATTACTATGAGTACAAACAATGACATCGTCCCTGGTTTTGACGATGAAAAAGACGACAGCCTCAAAATTCGACTACAAAAGGTTGATGGTGTTGAGGGCTGTTTGGTCTTATTTCTAACGGGATATATAGATACCTACAACTCCAACTTTTTCCAAAAACGCGTCTCTAAAGCGATTGATTCGAATTTTTACAAAATAGTGTTTCAGTGTTCTGGACTCAATTATGTCTCTAGTACAGGCATTGGCTCTTTTACGGCCTTTCTCAAAGCGGTTAAGCCAAAGGGTGGAGACATTGTCTTGTTGGAAATTCAACCCAAAGTCTATGAGGTCTTCCAATTACTTGGCTTCTCACAGTTCTTCAATATTAAAGATAATCTTGAAGAAGCTGTAAAGTTTTTCCAAGCTGAAGGCTCTTCAGACATTTCTGAAAGCGGTGTTTTCCCCAAGACCTTTAATTGTCCGATTTGTTCCAAGCGTCTCAAAGCTTCAAAAGCCGGTCGGTTTAGATGTTCAGAATGCAAAACCATTCTGGCAATTGATAACGCGGGACAGGTCTTTCTCGGATAGGAGACAGCATGACGGGAAAAGAAAAGCTGGAAGATTATTTCCAAAAGCTTGGAGTAACGGTTCAAGCCGTCGAAGACAATTCTTGGATTGTTCAGGATGAGGAAACCGGCTTACAGCCGACAGCAGTCGTGTGGGAAGATCCTATTGTGATTCTTCGGCTGACGGTTATGCCCCTTCCGAGTAAAAACCGTGAAGCTTTCTTTGAAGCCGTTCTGCGTATGAATGCCAACGATTTAATGTATGTTTCTTACGCTGTTGAAGGGGAATCTCTCATTCTTTGCAAATCTTTTCTGTTGGAAACTCTGGATTATCCAGAAATTCAAGCGGCTTTTGATGAGATTGGCCTGACATTGATTCAACACTATACGATTCTTTCCAAGTTCAGTTCGTAAACGAAGGAGACCTTCATGGGTATTTGGGACAACCTGAAACGCGTTTTTAAAGCCAACATTAACGCGGCAATTAGCAAAGCTGAAGATCCCCAACGCATTCTGGAACAGACCATTATTGACATGAATGAACAGCTGATTGAAAACAAGAAGGCTGTTGCCACGGCTATCGCGGATGAGAAGCGTTTGGAACGTCAATATCAGGACAATGCCGCACAAGCCAAGGACTGGGAAGGCAAAGCCATTCTCGCGGTAAAAAGTAACCGAGATGATTTAGCCAAAGAAGCCCTCTTGAGACAAAAAGAATATGAAGACCTGGCGTCCCAGTTCAAACAACAATTTGAAGCCCAGCATCAAGCTGTAGAAAAACTTAAAGATTCCTTGCGACAACTTCAGCAAAAGATTGATGAGGCAGCCCGGAAAAAGAATATTCTTATTGCCCGTGCCAAGAGAGCCGAAGCACAGAAAAAGATTTCTGAGACCATGAGCAATATGTCGAACAATTCGGCCTTTGAAGCCTTTGATCGCATGGCCGTCAAAGTTGACCAAATGGAAGCAGAAGCGAGTGCTGCCGCAGAGTTAGAAGATTTAAGTGGTACAAATGATCTTGAAAAACAATTCAAAGAGTTGGAAAAAGGCGATACTCATGCGGATTTGTTATTAGAAGACTTAAAAGCCAAAATGAAAGCCCAAGAAGTTGCCGCTCCCGCTAGTCAAGAAAAGCTGAATTGACCATTTTTCTTTCTACAACGGATCGCGAACTTGTTCAGTACTTTTTAACGGGTCAGAAAATACCAGGAATCAAGGTACAATTTGGCCCTTCCTTTCACGATGGTCCATGGGATTTGGCCGTGGTACCTGTTTCAGAATTCCTTCTTTTACGTTCACAATATTCCTTGATGACCCAAGGTCTCTTATGGATGCCGTACGGACCCGCACACTTGTTACAAACGGCTTGGGTTCGTGGGGCTTGGGATTACCTCAAAGAACCTTGGGAGCTGACAGAACTTGAGCTACGCGTCTCACGGCTACTGAGTTCTGAGCTCAGTTGGGAAAGTCATGGTTTACAGTTTCAGGTTAAGGACGGCAAACTGTGCCAAGGAGAAAAAACAGCCTCTTTGAGTTGTGATGAAGAAGCTTTGCTGAGGTCTTTACTGTTACGTCGTGGGTCCCCAGTTTCTCGTCACCTCCTTGAGCAAAATTGTCTTCGGGACAGTGCACAATCACGTGCCTTATCTATGCAAATCTCCCGTTTAAGAAAAAAATTTCGAGGCTTAGGGTGGATGGAAGGAGATCCCATTCCCGCAGATCGACATCAGGGGTACCGCCTTCCTTGAAGGGGGGCGAAGGTCGTGTTATCTTGTCCTCTGTGAAAGGCGCCTTCCGACTAACTTTTCAATTTCTCTTATTCTTTCTTTTTTTTCTCCTAGCGTTTCTTAGCTTTTCGTACTTTTTTGTCCCCCAGGTTCCTGGTATTCTTTTTAGTCCCTTCGCACATCAAATGACCGAAGCCCTCCTTCTTGCAGAAATTGGAGCCCTTTGTTTGGTCTTGGCCTTCATGCGAAAGCACCTACAGGGCTTTCGTATGGCTTACTTTTCAGTTCTCGTCACCGCCTCCCTGCTCTTGCTCTTATCTTTTCCCTTACTTGTTACAAATACCTTTAGCCCCGTGGAGCAAATCTCCCCCTCCCAGCATTTTTGGCAATTGGACGGCAATGAACGGCTTTATGTTCCCACTCAGCCTAGAGAGGGCCAATTCTTGCGAAATGTTGTCTTGATTCCCAAGACTTCCCCCATGCGCGTGGTAGAGCAAGTTCAATATGATCCTTGGAACAAACGTTTTATTTACGCAGGGGCACAAGGAACGGGACAATGGCATCCCTCTTCTGCTGAAGCCAAGCTTTACCAAGAGCCGGCACTCCTTTCCTCGTTGCAAGATGATTTATTTTGGGTCTACTCGGCCTTGAAAACCGCCTACAAAACCGATCCAGGAGCCTACGCGCTCTTGTCTGTTCTTTACATTGGTTTATTTCTCGGACTAGCACCGTTTTTTTTGACCATCCGTTGGGCCTTTGTTCGCTGGATTCTCGCGTTGTTAGCGGCACGTCTCTACCTTGCCTTAGCCGCTTTTTCCGTGTCAGGAGTTCCTAGTATTCTCCAGCAATGGTTTCCTGCCACGAGTTTATCCAATCCTCTGATAGGCATTGCCATTCTGGCTCTTGCAGTCTTAGGTTTGTTTTTCTTGACGATGGCACTTTCTCGTCCCACTCAAGAGGTCGCTTGATATGACACAAATCTTGGCGCGCTTTTTCAAGATTTTTCTCTTTACGACCCTTATTTGGATGGTCTGGCTGGTCGGTCATCTGCTCATTTCTGCATTTTCCCTACCGCTTTGGGGTATACAACCGTTGCCGTCGCTTCCAGAAGACGCATGGCTGACGGCCGCCCTCATCCTGCTTAAAGGCTTAGCTGAGGCCTATCCCTGGTTATTTTTAAGTTCCTTGTTGTTAACCTTTGCGTTAAATCCTGATACCTCAGCAGGAGCTTCCTCCCCCACTCGTATTCTTTCCACTTTAGCGATGATCGTCATTGCGGGTTCGTCGGTTTTAGCGGTGCTCACCTTGCTGGTGCAACCTTTAGTTGAGGACTACCTTCAAACCGAAGCCTACAAGGTTCGACAAACCCATGCTTTAGAGCGCTCCTATTTGCAGTTGAAAGACCAAGAAGCTCAGCTTCAGGACCACCTTCTGCGTCAAAGAAACACAGAAGAAGAAGCCATCTTACTTCAAAGATTAATTACCCTGCGCCCGCACCAACGTTTTTATTCAGCTCAATCTGCCTTTGATTATGATTTTGAATATCAAATTGTCCGTTCGCATCTCGAAATGGAAAAGTTTTTCAACCTTCGCTTATTGCCAGGTGCGGACACCCCCCTTCCCGAAGATCAAACCACCGTTACTGAGCTCCTCGCAAAGGCTGAACAACTTCTCAAAGCGCCCCTGTATTCACGTCATAACTTTGAAATCAATCACTTGGCGTACGAAAGTTTTATTCGCCTCACCAATGCACAAAACCAAGGACAAACGGTGTCTTCGGAGCAAGTTCATCAAGCTGAAAACTTCATTGATCTTTCTTGGCGTGGGATTCGCGATCAAACCCTTTCTGCCGATGAACGCTTAAAAGCCAGCTATTTTTTTCGCAAAGGAAAAAGCCTAGGCGACTACCAATTTCAGAATTACCTTGAAGCGTATTATGGTTTTCAAGAACTCCATAAAGAAGACCCTCGAGATAAAGAGGTAGCTCGCTACGAAGCTCTCTGTTTAACAAAACTTCAGGGTAAAATTCACTTTGCTAACGATCTCAAACTTTTATTTCTTCTCCCTGGGTACGAAAACCTCAGCTTCCGCAACCCGGCCCCCCCCCTGCTTCCCAACGAAAAGGCTATTGAACTCGTTCATATCGGAAAACTCTTGGAAACACCGGAAGGCTCCTTTGTCAAAGACTTTGAAGTCTTTCGGTACAGCCCCGATGGACAAGTTTTGCTTCACTGGATCGCCCCCTATGGTGAGTGGATTGGACAAAATATTGTCTTTAATGTTTGGCACAAAACAAAACCCAGTGAAGTCTTTCCTCAAGTTCTGACACAAACCCCAGGTAACCGACTGTTTCAAAGCGATCAGAGTCTTCCTCCTTACCCGTTGGGAGTTTCGGCCTCAGATCTCATCTTTTTGACTCTGAATTCGGTTCCCCAGACTTGGAAGACCGTCAACTTACTTACGGATGCCCAAGGTTTAACCCTGATGGGGGAATCGCCCTTACCCTGGCAGACAGAGTTTCTCTTCCGTCTGATCAGTCCCTTGGCCTTTCTTGCCCTGTGCTTTATTGGCTTTTTCTTCGCTTGGAACTTTCAAGCTCCACACCAGGGGAAAATGCCATGGATTTGGTGGCTTTTGATTGTTATTCTGCCCTTTGGAACCCAAGGGGTCATCGAAACAAGTGCTTGGCTCGCCAAACTCGTCACAGCAAAACTCATCAGTTTATCAGGGTTATGGCAAGCGGGAATCCTCTTATCTGCCCTGTCGTTAGCCACCGTCATCGGGATGACCATTGCCTCATGGCGAATGCTTCGCCAACGTCGTACATGAAAAAAAGTCTGAGGCAAAGCCCCAGACCTTAGTGAATTAAGGAAGTCTTACTTCAATGCCTTTAAAATCAAATCGCCCATTTCAGCAGTTCCCACTGTCTTTTGACCGGGGGTAGCAATGTCCCGAGTCCGGTGACCTTGAGCCAGAACGTTCGAAACCGCTTGATGGACATCTTGGTAAGCTTGTGGCATGCCAAAAGCGTATTGAAACATCATCCCCATCGACAAAATTTGCGCGATGGGATTCGCGATGCCTTGCCCCGCGATATCGGGGGCAGAACCGCCTGAAGGTTCAAATAAGCCAAAAGCTCCCGTAGAATTCCCTTGAGGAGGTTGCGCTAAGGAAGCACTCGGGAGCATACCTAAAGAACCGGCGATCATTGAGGCCTCATCCGAAAGGATATCGCCAAACATGTTCTCGCACAAAAGTACGTCAAACTGCCGGGGGTTGCGCACCAACTGCATGGCGGCATTGTCCACATACATGTGAGAAAGTTGGACGTCAGGGTATTGTTTTCCCACTTCTGTCACGACTTCCCGCCAAAAAACCATGGTCGTTAACACGTTGGCCTTGTCGATTGAACAAAGCTTTTTTCCCCTCTGGCGCGCGGCTTGAAAGGCAACATGGGCAATCCGAACAATTTCGTCTTTGGTATAAACCATCGTATCGACGGCTTTATCCCCTTCACGATACTTGGGTTGACCAAAGTACAGCCCCCCGGTGAGTTCTCGGACCACCAAGACATCCAGTTCTTCGCCAATGATTTCCGCCTTCAGAGGCGAAGCCGAAGCTAAACCACGAAACACAATCGCGGGACGCAGGTTAGCAAAGAGTTGAAAATGTTTTCGTAAGGGGAGCAGGGCTCCGCGTTCCGGTTGTTGCTCGGGGGGGAGTTTCTCCCATTTCGGGCCGCCTACAGAACCAAAGAGGATCGCATCTGCTTCTTCACAAGTCTTGATGGTCGACTCCGGCAGGGCTTTTCCATGGTTATCAATCGCAATGCCACCCACGTCAGCGTGATTTTTTTCAATGGTCATGCCATATTTTTTCTCTAAGGCTTCGAGGATTCTCAGTGCCTGCGCCATGACTTCCGGTCCAATACCATCACCGGGCAGAACGGCAATTTTCTTATTCATGCAGATCTCCTTACTTTGAGGTGTCAGTATAGATTTCCCTGTTGGCTTTGGCAACGTTCGTTACCACGGGGTTTGCTGACTGAGAGTGAGAGCCAAACGAGGAAAGATTTCTAAAGCTTGAGAAAAACGGATGCGATCTTGTGGAGACGCCGCTTGTGCCAATGACAAGAGTTTCAAATTGGCCGCAATGAGCCCACCGACCTGTCGAGTTTTTCGCACGATTTCGGCTTCTTGGGCTCGAATCTTCTGCAAGGCTTGTTCATCCACTTCGGTAATATCGAGTTCTTGATGGTTATCGTACAGATCCAGCCCCAAGGAAGTCATCGTTGCTTGAGCATCTGTGAGATACTTTAAGGCAACTGCGAAGGTCCCGGTGCGGACACGCAGACCAGGCCGGCCTCGGTCAATGGCCGCCGCCAGGTTGTTTTCGACTTCCACCAAGCGTTGTATCAAATAACGGTGAGATTTTCGTTTTTGAAGGTCTAAGTTTCTGATAGTATGACGTTGAATTTCTAACCTTTCTTTGAGCGAACGATAATATCCGTCTGCCAAAGCATAGTTACCCGTTCGAAAAAGGGCGTTGCCCAAAGCGTAAAGAAGGTTAGCATTGTCTTGCCATTCCGGAGCTTCTTCTAACTGAAGAAAATTGAGCACAGCTTGCTGATAGTTCTTTTTCTCATATTGAATCACCCCAATCCGATAGGTGATTTCCGAGGTGACCAAACCCAGCTTCACCGCCGTTTGGTACAGATCCAAAGCCCTGTCCCACCCTCCTTTCATCGAAGGGTCCAGCGAATTCTTGGTTCCCGGGGTTTGGGCATAATACAAGTCTGCTAGGTCTGCATAGATTTTGGCATAACTAAGTTCTGGAGTTACAAGATTCTGAAAAATCCCTTCTTGGTAGCGACGCAGGGCATTGACGTAATAAGACTCCGCCTGGAGGGGTTGGTTTTCCTGAACGAAGATCTCCCCTATGCGGTCTAGTACTTGGATTTCTCCCCCCCAGCGATCATCATGCCGTTGTTCACGAGCGGGCATTTGTTGAAAATACGCGTCAGAGGCGGCTAAGGCTTTTTTCTCTTCACTAGAATTCCATGACAAACGATAGTACCTTGCGAGTTGTTCATGAATCTCAGGAAGGTTTTTCTGAACCGCTAACGCTTTAATGAGGATTTGATCAACCCCTTTCAAATACCGGGGCTGATAAGGAATATTGGAAAGGGCATACGGATGAGGTGGGGGTAAATTGACGGGCTTAGACGCTCCTGACTCCTCTTGTCGCAAGTCCTCTGCCGCCGTACGGCTTGGCTCAACGATAACAGGTTGGGTCTGGGGGCCAGACGATGAATCGTCATAAGAAGAGATGCGGTATTCTTCCTCTAGGGTACGCTGACGAGGAAGAACTTTTTCTTGTTCTCTAACTCGGGCGATATGACGATTGATCAGCCATTTGGCTAACTCGGCCGCTCCTTCAGGGTCAAATTGTGCATGCGGATCCTGAAGAAGCCGGTCACGGAAATGTAATAGTTGCGATTCTTGATCGGTTTGCACAAAAAGACGAACAAACCGCCACAGGATCACCCAATCTTCTCCATATTTTTGCCGGTAATCGCTAAATGCTTGATCGGCTTCTTGATAATGCTCCCGAGAATTCAATTTTTGAGCCCAAATCATGGCATTATCGCCTTCGCGGAGCAGGGCCTCTCGGTCATAGGGATTTTGTGCAAAAAGTGGCTTGAGGACATTCCTAGCTCGGCGAAAATGCGCATTGGGGTCTAAACCGTCATTACCGTACCAAGTCTCAAAACGGGAATACTCTAACAAACCTTGCCGATTCGGGTTGAGAAACAAAAGCTTTCCCCGAAGGGATGTCGTGTAGGAAGAGGGGTGAGCCGGATCTTCGGCTAACAGTTTCAGGACTAGCACATAAAACTGTCGTGCCGCCGCCCGTTTCTCAGACAGTTTTTGTTCGAGTTCGGCGTCCTTCAGTCCTGGAGGCAAGGGCTTAAAAAGCAGGGAGAAGCGTTCGTCCAGCTTTCTTCGGTCAGAATCGGATTCTGGCTTAATGGTAGGCCGAAGTAGTTCTAGGTACTTTCGCTGGGCACGGGCGTAATCCCCCTGGTCTTCAAACGCGCGCGCATATTGAAAAAATCGGTCTTGAGCGGGCCAGTAATAGTACGCTTGATCAAAGAACTCGTCGGCTTGCCGACTGTGGTCCGCACGAATCGCCGCAAGACCTCGGTTGTACAAATCCTCGGCCCGAAAGGGTCGCCAGAGAAAATTCCAAAATAAAAGGATCAATACGGCAAGGACCGCCGTCGCGGCCAACGAGATTTGAAAAATCGGGCCCGTTACCGTCTTGATGTTGTACCAAAGAGAAGCCTGTTGAGCGGCTAAAGCTTCACCCGAGCCTTTTTCATAACCAGAAGGCACCGAGATTTTTCTGCCCAGGATTTTCCCTACAGCTACGGCGAGAGCTCTGGTGGAAGCCCCTCCTGTCAGAAGTTTAACCACCCGGTTGAGCTCTTCCAGGGTGACTTCCTTTTCGCCAATCAGCTCTTCAATCGCAAGTTTAAGGTCAAGCGGTTGACGAGCCAGAGTCTGTTGCAAGGCGGCAAATTCTTCTTCAGATAAAGAAAGTGTCTTCTGTGCCGCTTCAATTTCTAGATCAATGGACGTAGCAGGATTCAAAAGGTCGCTATCGTAATGGTCAAAGGAGGTAATGCCGAATTGTGTCTCGAAATCACCAAGCGGGAATTCGTCCGCCTCCCCCTTTTCATCAAACGCTTCGACGTCTTCTTCTTTGGTTTCAGCAAAACCTGAAAGTTCTGAAAAATCGGCGTTGTCAAAGTTGAAATCTTCGTTGAAACCCTCAGAAGGGCTAGCTTCGTCAAACAAGGACTCATCAAAGTCTTCGATACCGCCGGTATTCTTGGTGGGCGGGGCGGTGATTTCGACAGGAACGCCAAAATCGTCTTCGGCTAACAGAGCATCCAGATTGCTAAGCGCTAAGGATTCATTGGTGGGTTCTTGAGTGGGTTCCTCAAAGGTTTCAGACTCCTCAAAGTCTAAGGGTTCACTGAGTGCCTCGGGTTCGGCAAGTTCCTCGGGCTCGACGAGGTCTTCCAGTCCAGGGACTGTTGCGGGCCCCAGCAAGGCATCCAGGTCAGCCAGTTCTGAACCTGAATACTCGGGTAAGGGAGCATCGAACAGATCCGCCAAACCATCATCCACAGCTGGCTCAGTTTCTTCGAGAGGTTCAAGCGTCTCGGCTTCATCCCGAGGTGCCACGCCTTCTGCCAGGGGCATCCCCCCCAGTAAATCCTCTAAACTTTCGCCCAGAGCTTGAGGTGGAGAAATTTCTTCGGGAGGCAAACCTTGTGCCGCTCTCAGGTCGTTTTCGCCAGCGAGTGCTTGAATTTGAGATTTAAAGTGTTCGATGACGTCAATCGCTGGCATGCTGTTCTTTTTATCGGAAAGAAATTTCTCAGAGTGAGCTGAAGTTCCTTTTCTGTACTAAACCCCAAAGAAAGTTTGTCGAGAAGTATACTAGAAGGAAGTGTTTGATGAAATTGCCTTTCCTGGCAATCCTGCTAGGATTCTTTACCGTTTTAAACTTAAAAGCCGAACCGCAAGCGTTGCCCGACTTGGACATGACCCTCTATTTTCAAATCATTCATTTGACGCATGCGCAACCGCCGAGGATTTTTGACCGCAAACTTATCCTCACCTATGATGCTGACCCGGGGGCCCGTTATGTCGCCGTGGCTTTTGCTAGTGAGCATTACTCCCAACGGCACATCTTTTCAAAAAATCAAAATAACGTCTTTTTCTATGTGTACAATCTTCCAGAAAGTGCTCCCCATGAGATGGATTACCGACTGATTGTCGACGGGCTTTGGATTCGAGATCCCGGCAACTTAGACTATCGAAGTGACCCGAATGGGGATTTTTCTTATGTTGTGTTGAACGATGACGCTATGCCCCATTGGAACAGTCCCGTTCAATTGCCGTACGGAGAGGTCGAATTCCGTTATCGAGGGCAAAGCGGACTGCGCATAGCAGTCCTGGGGAATTTTAATGATTGGGACCCTTACCAAGACTATTTACAAGAGGAGCCGGGACGTCCTGGTGAGTACAGTTTGCGACTTTCCTTGCCGCCCGGCAAGGTGATTTATGCTTATCAAGTGGGGAACCGTACGCGGCTGGACCCTCTCAATCCTCACATTGTCACAGATGACTCGGGTCAGCAGTATTCATTCTTTCAGAATGTCAAGCATCCCGCACCGTCCGTTCTTGAAGCAGATTTCAGCCGGAACTAGGCATGCAGGACATTCCCCCCCTGGAAGAGGCTCTGGCTCGAAAGCGCCATCTGCCCGGGTTCTTAGACTTAACAGATTCCCGTTTTCATCAAAACGGCTTTGTTCCGCCTTTTGACGTTATTCGTAACGCTTTCGAAGAATACGCCCAGCAACCGGTTTATAACCCAGACAGTCGTGGCCGACTGGGAACTCGTCAAATCCTCAGCCGCTTTTATCAGGACCACGGCTTTGAGCTGACCTCCGAAGACGTGCTATTGACGGCCGGAACCTCAGAAAGTTATCGACACTTATTTCAGCTTTTTTGCCCCCCCGGCGGTACGATTGTCCTTCCTCGACCCGGGTATCCGTTGTTTGAACATTTGGCAGCAGAACGGCAAACCTCGTTTTATGACCTGACCTATTCCCGTTCCTGGCAAATTGAGCCAGCATCCTTAGACGCGATTCCCCAGGCGAACTTGATCGTTCTCATTAGTCCCAACAACCCTACGGGAGCTTGTCTTAATGCCGAAAGTCTTGAGGCAGTACGAAAGTTCTGTCGACGGACAGGGGCCTTTTGGATCAGCGATGAAGTCTTTGACCTCTTTACTGGAAAGGAAACACTCCTTCGCCCCGGCCGTGAACTCAAAGAGCTGGCGGGGTTTACGCTCAATGGCATCTCAAAGCGCTTTGCTTGCCCCGATTGGAAACTCTCCTGGATTGCCATGACAGGCCCCGAACCGGTGCGGCGAGAACATGCCGAAGCCCTTGAGTTTATCAATGATCTGTATTTAACCGCCACGTCTTTTAGCCAAGTCTTAGCAGAACACCTTTTTCGAGAACTTCCGCCCTACCAACAGCTATGGCAGTCTCAAATCGAAACCAACCGAAAAATCTTGTCGCTCTGGGTGCAGTCTTTACCTGTTAAGGGTTGTCAGTCTATCGAGGGGTGCTTTTCCCTGGGGGGAATCTATGTCCCCCTTCAGCTTCAAGAACCTGAAGATGAGGCTTTTGTGCTTCGAGCCTTAGAAGAAGAAAGCCTTTTTGTGCATCCTGGCTATTATTACGACTTTCCCGTCTCTGAAACCTGGGTAGTTGTGAGCCTGCTCAAAGCCCCTGAAGCCTTTCAAGAAGGTTTGATCCGCCTCGAACGGGTTTTAAAGACGCGGTAAAGGCAACCCAGTACACCTAGTTGAAGGTTGCCCGGGTTTGAGAAATCGCACGCAAGAGGCTGGTGCGATCGGTGGTATCTTGGCCAATCTCCCAGACCATCACCCCGGCCAATCCCTCAGCCTTTGCTAGCCGAACTTTTTCGCGTACCGTATCGATTCCATTGAAGTAGTAGCCAGATACTGTATCTTCTGCCGGTGTAGGGCTATATCTCGCCTGAAGTGTTCGGTAGCTTACTGCGTCATTCCAGGAGGGACCATCTTCACGATACCCACGTCCATAAAAGGGAACACCCAATTGAAGTTTTGAGGCAGACGCCCCCTGTTCTTCAAACGCCTTAATATCATCTGCGGCTTCAGTTAACGTAGAATGCCGTCCCCAATCGTCGTAGGCCATGACATGAATCCGGTCCACAACCGCATAAGCTTCTTGGGAAAGAGGATGAGACGGACTCACAGCCACGGTCAAACGCAACCCTACAGGGGCAAAAACAGAATGAATTTCTTGAAGCAGGGCCGTAAATTGGGCCTTTTCTTGAGCATGGGGGTACTCCCAGTCAATATCTACGCCATCAAAACCGTTCTGCAATATGTAGTCTGCCAAAGAAGCCGCCAGCTTTTCTCGCAGGGGTTTTTTTGCACAGATCGTGGCCAAAGCTCCGTCTGAACGGTGCTCTGACAAGCCCAGAAGGATGCGAGTCCCATACCGACGTTTGACTTCTTTCAAAAAACTCAG
>DAIDJJ010000055.1:0-14984 GCA_027451385.1 Spirochaetales bacterium
GGCTTGGGTGCTCCGGCTGTTTTGCTTGCCTTTGGTCCTCTGATGACCTTGGGCTCGTATTATGTCCAGACTCAACAGATCCATTGGTTAGTTGTGGCTATTTCAATCCCTTTTGGCTTGTTAACCACAGGGATACTTCACGCCAACGATATGCGCGACATGAACTTCGACCAAGCCGCTGGCATCAAAACGCTTTCACTGAAAGTTGGCCTCAAAGGGGCCACTATCCTTTATAAGGGGATGCTCTACGGGGCTTATGCCACAGTTTTGGTGTTATTACTTTTGAACATTCTTCCCGTGTGGAGTTTGGTCTGTTTTGCCACTCTTCCCCTAGCCTTTCAGCTTATTAGGCAAGTGAGTGTCTCTGACCAAACAGAACCTCTGCGTAACCTGGATCAAAAAACGGCGGGACTACAAATGCAGTTTAGTTTGCTGTTGATGCTTAGTATTGTGATTCCCTTATGGTTTTCCGGTAAAGGCGTAGTATGAGGGGCTTAGTTGGGGCCCCAGTGGCCTTATTTTTGACAGCAGGAATCTTATGGTTTTTCTTATTTGATCTCCACCTCCTCAATTTCTGGGTTGAGATGAGCCTTTCGCTGATTCTTTTAGTGGCGTTAGCCCGAGTCTTTCAAAAAGACCTTTGGGCTTGGGGCCCTTTTCAACTTCGTTATTTGTTGCTGGGTTTCGGCAGTTTTATCGTACTTTACGGAATCTTTGCCCTGGGAAATCTTCTTTCAGGACTGATTTTGCCCTTTAAGAATGCGCAAATCGCCGCTGTCTACCTCAACAAAGAACAAGCTCCAACCTGGCTGATTAGTGTATTGCTCCTTCTCATCATTGCTCCAGGCGAAGAGATTTTTTGGCGGGGTTTTCTTCAACGCCGTTTGGCTCTACGTTGGGGCGACTCTGCGGGCTGGATTATAGGGTCCCTTGCGTATGGAGCCGTTCACCTCCTGACAGGAAATGTTATGCTGGTAATTGCAGCACTCGTCTGTGGGTTCTATTGGGGATTTTTGTACCGGTGGCAGAAAAGCTTATGGCCAGTTCTTATTTCTCATGCACTTTGGGATTTGACAGCTTTTGTGATTCTCCCCTTCTCGACAAGGTAACTCCATGAAAGGTTTAATCCCTGTATGAAAGCATCCACCACGGCACACACCACTCGCGTTCATGCCATTTTTTCGGCCATTGCCCACCAATACGACCGGTTGAATACCGTTCTTTCTTGGGGAACTGACCGCCTTTGGCGTCATCAAGCCATTCGGCAATGCCGACTACAACCAGGAGACGCAGCTTTAGATTTATGCTGTGGCACAGGAATGATGATCCCGCCTTTAGCTCGGGGCGTGGGCTCAGATACTTTCGTGGTGGGCCTGGATTTTAACGCGGAAATGCTGAAAGTTGCGCATCAGAGGTTATCGAAGCACCCCAAGCTCAACTACCAGCTCGTCGAAGGTAATGTCCTTTCGTTACCTTTTGAATCCGCTTCGTTTTCTTGTGTCACCATTGCGTTTGGACTCCGCAACATTCCCGATATTCCCGAAGCCTTATCGCAAATTTACCGGGTCTTAAAACCAGGCGGACGACTCGTTTGTTTAGAACTTTCCAACCCAGAACTGCCCGTTTTCAAAGACCTCTACGGGTTATATTTTAACCATGTGTTACCTGTTGTCGGCTACTTAGGTACCGGCAATCATCAGGCCTACACCTACCTCCGGGACTCGGTCAAACGCTTTTTGTCGAAAAAAGAACTTTTGCAAGCCTTTCAGGAGGCAGGTTTTCAACAAAGTTTTTATCAATCTTTAACAGGCGGCATTGCGGCCCTTCATGTTGGCCGCAAGCCTTAACTTCTCTTTTTACTTCTTTTCCGGTTCATCCACGTAGAGATAGGACTTTTTAGCCCAAGGTGTTCGGTTCCACCACTTCTTGAGAGCCGGCATCAGCCAATAGTCTAAGCCCAGAACTTTTCCGGCACCGCCTTGCATCGCCAACGCAGCAAAAATGAATAGCCATTGACTACCATGCAAAAGTCCGCTTGCCATCAAAAACAAGCTGAGAACAATCGAGAGATCAGCCGCGAGGACGGTAAACACCCCTAAAATGAGGGCAATACCGACCCCAAACTCTCCCCATGCCAGTAAGGAGTTTGAGGGGAGTATCATGGCCCAACCTTTATGCTGAATTCCCTGCAACCCCACCCCTAACCAGATGGATCCTAAAAAAAGTCGAAGCGGTAAAAGCCAAAAACTTGAGGTTTTAGCGGCAACATTTGACCCTAAAGTAGAACGGTTGGACTTGATATTTAAAAAATGATGAACTAAATAACCCCAACAAGCGTTAAACCCGGCAACTTCCCATAAATAGTGCAAATTGACCAAATGCTTCAGGCTCATGGCAAAAAAGCCTGAAAACTTCACCCCCATGACGTCAGCGACAGCAAAGTGACTACCGATGGATACTAAAAACCCGTGATATTTTGGGTGAAAAGCCTTCTTGGGGGCATTATCCAAATCAGCTAAAATATTTTTGGCCGCTAAATCACCAGACTGTAGGGCTGTCTCGACCACCTGGGGCAAGGCACGATTTTTGTCATGGAACCACAGGACATCCCCGACAACATAAACTTTCTCATCGTCTACCGACTGAAGATAGGTATTGGTTTGCAACCGTGCTTTCTTTTTAATATTAAAGCGCAATTCGTGTTCGGCAGGATCTAAGGGGGGAACGGCTAAGTGTGGAGCATGAGGAAATACGAGGTTTCCTGCAAAAGAACAGCCGCGAACGCCACAGGTCCAAATTAAGGTCTCGGTCTCGGTGAAATCACCACTTTTGACACGAAAGCCTTCTGGGGTGACTTCGGTGATCGCTGTATTCAACTTGATTTCTGCCCCAGAGTCCTCGATGAACTTCACAGCTTTGGCCCGCAGTTCTTTCGATAAGGTCGGGAGAATATCCGCCATCGCCTCAACATTCATGATGGTTACTTCTTTCGGGTCGATGTGATATTCACGGCATAGAGAGGTTTTCCATTCGAGAAGTTCACCCAAAAGTTCAATGCCGGTAAAACCAGCTCCGGCAACAACCAACCTCAAAATGGTTTTTCTTCGTTCAGGATTAGGTTCACGACTGGCTTTGAGAAACTGAGCTTCAATATGCTCACGCAACCTTAAAGCATCATCATAGGTCCACAAGGTAAAAGAGTTTTGTTCCACACCAGGTATACCAAAAAATTCGGGTTCGGCGCCTACGCCTAAGATTAAATAATCCCAAGCATACTCGGCAAACTCAGACTTTAAAGTACGCCCTTCAAAATCCACATTCTGGATGCGGTCTACGACGACCTTCACAGAGGTACCGCCAAAGATTTTTTCTAATGACACTCTCACACTATCTGGTTCGCAACGGCCTCCCGCCACCTCATGGAGTTCAGTCCGTAAGGTGTGAAAGCCGTTTTTGTCATAAAGGGTCACTTCGGCGTCACGGCCTTTTAATTTCTTGTGCAAAACCTTAGCCGCATGCACACCGCCGTACCCCGCTCCGAGAATAGCAATTCGTGTCATGTTAATCAAAACCTCCAGGTTAAACTCATGCTCCCGATGAAACTCATACTACCAGTATAAAAGAAATCTTACAAAAAGGTGAACTATTTAAAACAATTACAGAGATCCAGATCGTACCACGCGGAACCCTACATTGGTGTGTTGAAGTTCGGGATAACTATCATTACGAAAGCCCAACTTAAACAAGGACGAGAAATCCACCCAACTTGCCCCACGTAAAACCCGTGAGCTTCCTCTCTGGGCCCCCTGATAATTCACCAAATGCCCCGATGGATAGGCCCCCTCCTTATCCCAACACCACTGCCACACATTTCCACTCAGATCATACAAGCCCAGTTCATTAGGAAGTTTCGTGGCTACCCGGGCGGTTTTCTGAGGACTGGAAGGGCTTGTTGGTCGGGGCCCCCAGCCATACACAGCATAACGATCTAAGTATTTTTGCTCTCCATAAGGCTCTCGGCTTCCGGCATAGCCTTTTTTCCACCCGTAACGATTGATTCCCTTGTTCCAATCCGAAGAAAGAGAATCTTTGGTGCCCCCCATTGCGGCCCATAGCCATTCCATTTCTGTGGGTAGACGGTATCCATCGGCAAGAGGATTACCTTGCACCTTATTCCAGGTATCACTGTCATAGGTAGGGATACTCGACCAAGTTAATGTCCGAAAATCTACTCCTGGTACACTGTAAACAGGAGTTAAACCCTGTTCAAGACTGAGTCGATTGCAAAAAGCAATTGCTTGGTACCAATTCACATTTTCAACAGGGCCCAGCAGGCCGCTGGAATCTCCCTCATAACTTGGATCGGCGTGCATGACAGCACGAAATAGGGCTCGGGTCACATCCTCTCGACTCATGAAAAAAGAACTCACTGTCGACGTATCTTGAACTTTATTATCGCGTTGAAAAGTCCCCCCAGAGACATCCAGCATCGTCGGTTGTCTCACCCAAACGGCATACAAGGTGAAATTTTGATTTTTCATCGTCAAAGTATCTTGGTCATAGTAAAACACTCCTCCGTGCGGAGATAACGACCATCCGGCAAAGAAAAACCCTTTTCTTTGAAACCGCAGAGCTTCCAGCCGAGCTTCCTGACCAGTAAAAAGAGACTCTGGGGGCATGCTTCCTTCGGCATCCGGAGCTTTGAAAGTAATTTGATATAGATTGGGTCCCCAAACGGCAAAAAGGGTCGTATTCGCTGGCCCCATGCGATAAAGAGCTTCATCTTCTCCTTGAGCAGGACCTTCTTTCTTGGATGCCCAACCTAGAAAATGGTAGCCCGGTCGGGTGAACAGGTTTTTCGGCAAAGGAGCCAGAGAAGCCATAGCCCGTTTTTGCGTAGGCATTTCGCCCACCCCCCCATTGGGGTCAAAGGAAAGAAGGTAATTCCGAGGTTTCCAAACAGCCCAAAGTTGAACCGACCTTACCATGGTAAAAGGTTCTCCATCAGTCCAAACGACTGGACCTTGAGCAGAACTAGACCAGCCTAAAAATTGGTACCCCTGGCGGTAAAAGGAATTATGCTCTAAGGGTACTGAATCCCCTTTATCAATTTGCTGGGTTAGAGGTACCCCCGTTCCCCCATTGGGTTGAAAAATCACCACAGTAGGCCGAGGCCAAAGAAAAATTGTCACGACCACAGCAATCAGACCCAAAGTCGCCCAGAAAAACTTCATGCCACACTCCCCAGAATTTCAGCCCACTTTGGGGTCACTCGTCTCGAAAGAGAAACAGTGAACCTTTTCAAAAGTCACATAAAAAGATCACATCTTCCCGGACAATTCCATTTTGTTAAACACTTATGGAAATAAAAGATTATACTGAAAGATGTTCATTACAAAGGAAGGATGTCATGGATCAGCACAAACTCAAGGGTGGTATTTTACTTCGTGTCACAGGGATTCTGGCCCTTTCACTTATCTTGCTTGTGCTGACGACATTTTCTGTCCTCATTCAGACTTTGCATCAAGCAGGGGTCCAAGTCACCACTACTCTAGAACTTCAACGCTTGCAAGATGACCTCAATTTTTTTTCGTATAAAGTGGAACAAACTTGGGGGGGGTTGCGCTTAAAGGGTTCCGAGTTGACAGATGAGCACGGCAACCAGCTGACGGACAATTGGATAGACGAGTTTTCTACCCAAAATCACCTCGTAGCTACCATTTTTGTCCAAGATGGCCAAGATTTTCGGCGAGTCGTCACATCCATTCGCAATTCAAATGGACAAAGAGCCGTAGGAACGACCTTGGGTTTAACTAGTGCCGCTTACAAGCCCATGATGGAGGGCAAAGTTTATCAGGGAAAAGCCATGATCTTAGGGCAACCCTACTTAACCATATACAAACCTCTTCTTTACAATCAAAACACCTATGCCATCCTGTTTGTAGGCATCGCGGCTACACAAGCTGACAAATTAACTCGGGAAGCTTTTGTTCAAGCAGTAAAAATCTTGACTGGTGCGACGATCGGCATTCTCCTCCTTGTACTGCTTCTCAGTATATATTTAATCAGAGTTAGTATTGTACGGCCACTTCGTCAAATCATGGTCGTTTTACAAAACATCGCTGGGGGAAACTTATCTCAGAAACTTGAAGTAAAGAACTCCACAGAAATTGGTCAAATGGCCGCTTCTTTCAATGTTTCTTTACATCAGTTAGAACAATTAGTTCGTCTCCTCAAAGAACAAGAAAGAGCTTTGCAAAATTCAGGAACTAATCTTGAGCAAGCCGTCCAGCAAAGCCTTTCTGCCGTAACGCAAATTCAAAATGATCTTCAGACCATCCAGAACCGCACCTTGGCCCAATCTTCACAAATTCAGACCAGTTCAGAACATATGTTGAACATGGCACAAGGAATTGATCAACTTTATCTACAAATTCAAAAACAATCCGAGTCGATCACTCAATCCTCCGCCGCTGTCGAGGAAGTCCTTGCCAATATTGCTTCCGTCAACAATGTTTTAGACCGCAATACAGAGCACTCCTTGAAATTAGCTAAAGCCATTGAGGAAGGCTCATCCAGCGTCAGCACTGTTGCAGAAAACTTATCTCAAATTGCACAAGAATCCGAAGCCTTGTTAGAGATTAGCTCAGTAATTCAAACCATTGCTTCGCAAACTAATCTTCTTGCCATGAACGCTGCGATTGAAGCGGCTCATGCTGGGGAAGCGGGAAAAGGTTTTGCTGTTGTGGCGGATGAAATTCGTAAGCTAGCAGAATCTTCAAGCCAGCAAGCCAAAACTGTCTCACAAGTACTGGAACGCATTAAGCTTGCCTTAGGCGATATGAGTCAGCAAGCTTCTACGGTTCAAGACCATTTTCAAGAATTGGACCATCAATTCAATGATTTTTCCTTAAATGAACGAAGCATTCGGGATGCCATGAGAGAGCAAACGGCTGGTAGCCAACAAATTCTCGAAGCACTCGTGACACTCAAAACCATTACCGCAGAAGTTCATGAAGGTGCAGTGCATGCTCAAGAAATCAGCTCAAACATTCATCAATCCGGAATTACCCTGATTGAGTCCAATTCTGAAGTCACCAAGTCTTTAAAATTGATATCGGATTCCATTGATAAAATCACTCAAACGACTAGCGCTGTCCATGAAGCTGGTGAAAGCAATTCCCTTGCACAGAAAGCTTTAAAGAGAGAACTTGAAAAGTTTACAATAAGTGACTTGGACAAATGAGAAAGAAGATTGATAAAAATCTATACTTGACAAAAGGAGTATATTTTCCGATTATGATTACCATTGAGATTTATTCTAATTTACTTGGCTTAACCCGCGACAAGGAAGCACTATGAGGAAGAAGTCGTTCGGCCGTTTTTTGACGTCAATCGGACTGCCACTGGCATTATTACTATTCAGTTCCTGCCAAGGAGGGTCCTTGCTTGACCCCAAGGGTCCGATCGGCTCACAAGAAAAGTCACTCATTCTGATTACATTTTGGCTCATGTTGATTGTGGCCATTCCTGTTTTTGCCATGGTCATCTGGTTTTCTTTGCGCTACCGGGAATCCAACAAGAAAGCTACCTATAAGCCCGAATGGGAAGGATCGTTAAAGATTGAAACCGTCATCTGGTTGGTGCCAGTGGCGATTATTGCCATTCTTTCTTACTTGACCTGGGTGAAAACAACTGACCTTGACCCCTATAGACCCATTCAATCCACAGAGGCTCCGCTTCATGTGGAAGTCGTCTCTCTGGATTGGAATTGGCTTTTTATCTATCCCGACGAAAATATTGCCACGGTCAATAAGCTTATCATCCCCGAAGGAAGACCTGTAACCTTTGATCTCACTTCGGCGACCGTGATGACCTCGTTTTTTATTCCACAGCTTGGTAGTCAAATCTACGCCATGGCGGGGATGGTGACACATTTGAACTTGGAGGCGGATTCCCCAGGAACTTTCTTGGGTGAAAATATGGAGTACAGTGGAAACGGTTATGCTTCCATGCACTTCGACACAGTGTCTTTGCCCAATGATCAATTTTCCGCCTGGGTACAAACAGCTAAAAGCAGTACGAATAGTTTGACCCTAGCTCAATTTAATCACATGAATAACCCGCTGATGGACATTCCCGTAACTACATATTCACAAGTTGAGCCTGGCTTGTTTGATCATATCGTTCATAGTTTCGACAGCGGTTCAGACATGTCCATGCCTGGTAAGACAATGCCTAGTCAGAAAATGACGACTAACTAAGAGGAGCGCCACAGAGATGTTCGGAAGACTTACTTGGGATTCAATCCAAACGCACGACCCTTTCTTATTTATGGCGACCATAGGGATGCCTATAGTTGTTATAGCCCTGATCGCAGTTTTGGCCTATTTTAAAAAATGGGGTTACCTCTGGCGAGAATGGTTTACGAGTGTTGATCATAAAAAAATTGGTTTTATGTACATCATTCTGGGCTTGATCATGATGTTGCGTGGCTTTGTAGATGCCATTATGATGCGGGCACAACAAGCGGTAGCGGAAGGGGCCAATCATGGCTACCTCACAGCTGACCACTTTAGCCAGATCTTTTCTGCTCATGGCACCATCATGATAATTTTTGCGGCCATGCCCATCTTCATTGGTTTGATGAATATTGCCGTGCCCCTTCAAATCGGCGCTCGTGACGTAGCTTTTCCGGCTCTGAACTCAGTCAGTTTATGGCTCACAATTAGTGCATCCCTTTTAGTCATGGTTTCACTTTCCATTGGTGACTTCTCCACAGCAGGTTGGACTGGAATTGCCCCTTACTTTGAAAAACAATATAGTCCAGATTCGGGTGTAGATTATTGGACCTGGGCCTTACAGTTGTCCGGTGTGGGGACTACCTTAACGGGTATAAACTTTTTCGTCACCATTATAAAAATGCGTGCCCCTGGCCTCAAACTGATGCGAATGCCTTTATTCACCTGGACAGCTCTAACCACCAATGCGTTAATTGTATTGTCCTTCCCAGCTTTGACCGTTGCTCTGTTTTTATTAACCCTTGACCGTTACTTAGGTATGAACTTTTTCACCAACGTGTTGGGTGGAAACGTCATGTTGTATAACAACATCTTCTGGATGTGGGGTCACCCAGAAGTGTATATCGTGATCTTACCCGCTTTCGGAATCTTTTCAGAAGTCGTGGCGACCTTCTCACGAAAACAAATTTTTGGTTATCACTCGTTGGTTTATGCCACGGCAGTCATCATGATTTTGTCCTTTACGGTTTGGCTGCACCACTTTTTTACGATGGGCAACTCCGTGGATGTCAATATCGCCTTTGGTATAGCGACCATGCTGATTGCGATACCTACCGGCGTCAAAGTCTTTGACTGGCTCTTTACCATGTACAGGGGACGTATTCATTTTGCGACTCCCATGTACTGGTTGGTTGCGTTCTTAGTTATGTTTGTAGTTGGTGGTATGACAGGTGTTTTAATGGCCATTCCGCCCATTGACTATTTGGTCCACAACAGCGTTTTCTTGGTAGCCCACTTCCATAACATGCTGATACCGGGTGCCTTATTCGGCTATTTTGCTGGACTTATTTATTGGTTCCCCAAGATCTTTGGTTTCAAACTAGACGAACGATGGGGAAAAATCTCTTTTTGGGGTTGGGCCATTGGTTTCCCCACAGCCTTCTTTCCCCTTTATGTCCTGGGCTTTATGGGTATGCCACGAAGAATGTGGCATTACGATAACCCAGCGTGGCAACCTTTGCTTATCGTGGCAGGAATAGGAACTGCAATTATTGCCTGTGCATTTGCCGCCATGGCTATCCAAGCTTATATGAGCGTCAAAAATCGTAAAAAGAATGTGGACCTAACAGGCGACCCTTGGAATGGAAGAACTCTGGAATGGTCTATTCCTTCCCCCCCTCCGGTTTATAACTTTGCGGTGATTCCCACTGTGGAAGGGCGCGATTCGTTCTGGACCGACAAAGAAAAAGGAAAAGCGTATGTTCGGCCTGAAAAATATTCAGATATTCATATGCCGAAAAATGTTCCCTATGGTGTTTGGATTGGTATTTCAGCCTTTTTCTTTGGCTTTGCGATGATCTGGTACATGTGGTGGTTAGCGATTTTGGGCTTAATTGGAGCTATTACAACAGTGATCATTGCTGCTAACAATGATGATAATGAATATGTCATTCCCGCTGAGGAAGTGAAAAAAATCGAAGATGCTCATTTTGAGCGGCTGGCTGCGGCCGGAGGAAAGCAACATGAATAATGAGGCTAACTTACATTTAGCCGCCGAAGCTCATCAATCCGAAAACAAGTTCTTTGGTTTCTGGGTTTACTTAATGAGCGACCTCATCATCTTTGCCGTTCTGTTTGCAACTTTTGCAACAATGGCTACGAGTTTTGCCGGTGGACCTGGACCAAAACAGCTATTTAGCTTGCCTTACCTCTTTATAGAGACCATGTTCCTACTTATCAGTAGCTGGACTTATGGGCTGAGCATGATCAGCCTTCAGAAACAAAAGCGGAACACGGTATTAATCCAGTTAGCCATTACTTTTTTACTGGGCTTAGGCTTTGTTGTCATGGAAGTCACAGAATTTCATCAGTTAATTTTAGATGGCAACGGACCCGATCGAAGTAGTTTTCTTTCTGCTTTCTTTACCTTAGTAGGAACCCATGGACTACATGTTAGCTTTGGACTTTTATGGATGGTCGTTCTCATGTTTCAAGTGGCCAAGAAAGGCTTAACAGCAGGTGTTCGTTCTCGCTTGATGAGATTAAGCTTATTCTGGCACTTCCTAGATGTTATCTGGGTTGGTGTCTTCACCTTTGTTTATTTATTAGGAATGGTATAAGCACTATGAGTCATGAATCGCACACTTCAGAGCACCCCTTGTCGTTTGGAAAGTACTTTCTCGGATTTACTTTCGCCATTGTTTTAACTTTAATTTCGTTTGGGTTAGTGGCTTTCGGGGTCTCTAAAAACGTTGCTGTTATGGGTTTGATCGCTGCGGCTATTGTTCAAATGCTGGTTCACTTGCACTACTTTTTGCACCTTGACCGCTCAAAAGAAATGCGCTGGAATTTTATAGCCATCGTTTTTACGGCAATCATTCTGTTTATCTTTGTTGCGGGAACCGTTTGGGTCATGATCACCCTACATTCCCGCATGATGTAAATTGCTATACCCAATTTAGTACGTTTGCATCGTTCTGTATGCACCGTGCCAGGTATGAATCCAAACTTGGCCGGTGTAACCATTGACACTTAACATTCCCAGGATTTTATTGTTTTGGAGAATGTGCATTGTGTAATATCCATAAAAAATGTCAGGTTTTTTTTCGACGGAATAACCCGTGCCAAGTGTATTTAAATAATTTTGAGCATCTTGCCGAGCTTGTTCTACATTCACAGTCATGGGACCTACCTGACCACCCCAACGAGCTCCCATCGGGCTATACTTTGTATTCCACATCATATTGGGTCCAGGCTCAGGAGTAACGACTCCATTATAAGGATTAACCAGTACTTCAAAAGCAGCATGTTCCGGGTGAATTTCTTTAACAATAGCGTAAAAATTCCGATCAAATTCCATAACTTCATCAATGCCTAAATTTGAGTTTCCAGTGCTCTGCAAATAAGTACTAACATCTTGTTTGGCTTGCTCTAAAGTAATTCGGGTCAAGCCAAGCTGGTTGCTTCCGCTATACCCCCAGCCGTAGCCCCCCCCCATCATTCCCCCATAACCATATCCGTAGCCACCTCCCCCACCTAAGCCCCCCATCATACCTTGAGCAAATGCGAAAGGTGAGCTTAATAGGAAAGTCACGACCAGTAGAGATTTAAAGTGTTTTTTCATCATAATCCTCCATAAAAGAAGTTTGCTCCCCTTGAATGAACCTTTTGTGTAGTTGCTGTGAAGTTTTCAAGAAGCTACTATACGTCCCCCTAGCAGAGGATTAAGATCACCTTATGGCAGAATTCATTTTGGTTGCAGATGACGAAGAAAAGATTCGCACCATGGTTTGTCAATATTTAGAAAAAATGGGATTCAGGACACTTGCAGTCCGTGATGGTCCTGAAGTTTTAAAAGCCTTAGCCGAGCACGAACCTGATCTCGTGCTGTTAGACGTCATGATGCCAGAATTAGACGGCTTTGCCATTGCCAAACGACTGTGGAACCAAACGAGTGTACCTTTTCTTTTTATGACAGCCCGAGATGAAGAAGCAGACAAAGTTCTCGGTTTAGAGCTGGGCGCTGATGATTATATCACTAAACCGTTCAGCCTTCGAGAACTCACAGCTCGTATTCATGCTGTTTTAAGACGAGTACAAACAAATCAAAAGACCGGACATGACATAAGAACCGAACCAACACACCTGATAAAATGGAAAGACCTTAATCTAGATCCTATGGCTTACACTGTCACACAACAGGGGAAACTCTTAGATCTAACCGCCGTACAATTTCAATTGCTCTCATTATTCATTAGTGCACCAGGACGTGTATGGAATCGCACACAAATTCTCGAAAACATTCGTGACACGTCGTTTGAAGGATATGAAAGGACCATTGATGTCCATGTCAAAAATTTACGCAAAGCCTTAAATGATGATGTTAAAGCTCCTCGATACATTGAGACCGTTCGAGGCATAGGATATCGGCTTGTTAAATAAGGGGGTCTCGTTCGGGCAAGCGATATTTTCACGGTTTGTTTTGATGTTAGGCCTCATGGTCCTTCCTCTTTTTGTTGTGATTTTACTCACGATGGAGTACGGTTTTAGAAGCTATGTGTATGAAGGAGATATTCGCAAAGCCCACGAGTTTGCGCCATTATTAGAAGCGGACTTTGTCAAAGCTGGTTCCTGGAGGGCGGTGGAACCCTTACTAACGCAACCGCCTTTTGCCGAGCAGGCAGTGCCCAATCAAGCACTTGGACGTATTCAAGAGCGGATCGTCGTGTTGAATATGGAGCGTCGAGTAGTTTTAGATTCCAAAAAAGTACTTGTAGGGACTCTGCATCCTCCGGAACATTTGTTAGAAGCTATTAAACTTACGACCAAACAAGGGAAGCAAATAGGTTACCTCTTAGTAGGAACCATGGTAGATCCAGCGTTGACCAGTAACCACAAAGCCTTTTTAGCAGACATGGCTATTATGCTTCTCATACTTTTCATGGCTAGCCTAGCGCTCTCTCTTCCCCTCGCATTTTGGTTAGGTTCACGGATTTCACGACCACTGAAACTACTTGTGGAAGAAACACAACGGTCAACCTCAGGGCATTGGGCTTGGCAAGTTCCCTCACAGGCTCCGCGTGAAGTGCAAAGTCTTGCACTTGCCTTTCAAACTTTAGGGCAAAATCTGAAAGCAAGTGAACTTCGCAAAGCAGAACTTTTAGCAGATGCCGCACACGAATTGAGAACCCCCTTAACCGTCATGCGAGGTAGCCTTGAAGCGATGATCGAAGGGGTCTTTCCCCTTGAAAAGGCGACACTGGAAGCTGTTTATAGTGAAACTCTTCGACTAGAGAAAATCGTAGATTCTTTGCGGCTCTTAGAAGATCTTCGGCTTACGCAAGTGAAATCAAGCCGTTTTATTTGGTTAAAACTAGTCGCGCATGTTGTTGAATTATTTAAAGTCCCTAGCTTTGAAAAAAAACAAGAGATCGTGGTGAACTGTTCCTCTGTACTTGAAGGTTGGGGAGAAATTGAAGCCGTGACACAAGTGCTGATCAATCTCGTAAGTAATTCTTTGCGATATGCGCCTGAAGGTGGACATGTTTGGCTTCAGGTTAAACATCTTGAAAAGGGTTCCATGCTTCAAGTAGAAAATGATGGACCACCTATTCCTGCTACAGAGCGCGACCATATCTTTGAACGCTTTGTTCGGCTTGACCGCTCAAGGTCTGGCCAAACAGGCGGTCGAGGTTTAGGACTGGCTATTACCAGAGAAATCGTTTCAAGACATGCCGGTAACATTCGAGTCCTTGAGGGTTCCCATGGAGGCCCTTGTTTTGAAGTTTTTTTCCCAGGCCCCCAAAAAGCAACAAATGGAATTCACTTTAGTCCTTGAGGTCTTCTCGCATTTTGATATATTCCTCGTGACTAATTTCACCTCTGGCGTAACGTTTTTTTAAAACTTCCAGGGCACTTTCACTAAGATTTTTCCTATCAATTCGACCTACTAAGCGAATTCCAAAGAATACTGCCACTGCGAGACCAACCAACATCAAAAGTCCCATAAACATTCCCCCGTAGCCAAAATAGCCCGGCATGCCCAAGCCCCAATTCCCCCACATCATAACCTCCTGGCTTTTTTCAAAGCTGACATAAGTTTAACCGTTAAATGTGAACCAGATGTGAAGCCTTGAAGAAAACAGGATGATTTCATACAAAATACATGTTTGGTTCACATTGAAGTGCCACTATTATCAAGTATCCATAAAATAAACAGACAGAGGGACTATTGTCTGTCCGGGAGGAGTCATGAAAAAAAAAGCTCTTGTTCTCACAGCTGAGGCTGACAAACTCGTAATCGCAGTTACAGGAAACGGTGATTCCGGTGAACCGCTGGCAGCCTGTTGTGTTGTCCCGTCACAAAAAATTGAAGTCAAAAACACTTTAGGTAATATCGTGAAGGCTGGTGATGAAGTCTGGATGAATGATGGTCTTGGAGCGATGGTTGGTTCCGGCCTTGCTTTCCTTTTGATACCAGCACTTCTTTACGGCATTCTCTCTACTCTTTTTGGCTTGTGGGGTGGACTTTTAGGGGTTGTCTCGGGTTTACTCTTGGGGTATCTCAATTTTCATTTTCGCCATCTTAGTCAGTACCCCAAGCTGGTTTCACGTATTCCTTCAGCGGACGAAAACCTCCGCTGGTAAAGCGGAGGTTTTCAAATGACTTTGAACCTTTACCCTAGAACCTTACGGCATAGGGTTATAGGTTTGAATATTGTTCGTGCTATTCGCGGCCAAACC
>DAIDJJ010000056.1:0-14776 GCA_027451385.1 Spirochaetales bacterium
AGTCAGGTTACAGATAAGCTGACTTTAGCGAAAACGTCGCGAGGCTGGAAAATCGTTCGCATAGAGCGTGTACGAGAACCGTTGCCATAAATTTTCCTCTTTTTACTTCGTTGATTTTCTGGTATCATTCTAGACTCAGGCCAAAAGGTTTTTAGAAAAAGGTTGTGCGGTTCATGAAAAAAGATTACACAGGTCAACGCATTACGATCATGGGGCTAGGGCTAAATGGAGGCGGGGTAGCTAGTGCTCGCTTTTTTGTCCACCGTGGCGCACAAGTTACGGTAACTGACCTCAGAACTGAAGTCGAATTAGCCGCCTCTCTGGAGGCTCTGAAAGGGTTACCTCTTCGTTTTGTTTTGGGTCGTCATGATGAGGCTGATTTTCGTGAGGCAGATCTTGTGGTCAAAAATCCTGCGGTTCGACCGCAGAATCCCTATTTGGCTTTAGCCCGTCAGATCGCGACCGACCTTTCGGTATTTTTGTCCGAGGTGGACAATCCGGTGTATGCCGTAACGGGTAGCAAAGGTAAGTCAACAACAGCCACAGCTTTACACGCCATTTTTCAGCGACACGATGAAAGGTCCCTTTTGGGGGGAAATATCGCCGTCTCTCCGTTGAGCTTTTTAGATCAACTGAGACCGGGGGCTCCAGTCATCTTAGAACTTTCAAGCTGGCAATTAGCCGACTTACGAGGTATGGGGGTACTTCAGCCACAAATTGCCGCTGTGACCAATTTACTTTGGGATCATATGAATGTTTATGCTCGACAAGAAGATTATGCCGCTGACAAAGCGGTTATCTTTGAAGGCCAAACTCCTCAAACCTGGTCGCTAGTGGGCTTGGACGATTGGGGCCGTTGGTTTGCAGAACGAACAAAGGCACAAAAAGCCGTCTTTTCTCTCAAGGGGCGACCTGAGACTTTCCCGGCAGATGCCGGGTTTTTATCCTGGTTAGATCAAACGGGAGGTTGGGGCTTGTCATCCCAGAACTCGAACCCCCAACGGTTGCTTCCGGAAAATTTACGAGTCCCTGGTCCCATCTTTCGTGGGAATTGTTTAATTGCCGCCACGATGGCTTACCTTGCAGGAGTACCTCTTTCGGTGATTCATGAAGCCCTTGAAGCTTTTCCTGGAGTAAGCCACCGCTTAGAACTCTTTTGGGAAGCCCAAGGTGTTCAATTCTTCGATGATACTGCCGCCACCATCCCTGAGGCAGCGGTCTCCTCCTTTTCAGCTTTTACGGTTCCCGTTCGTTGGCTTGCGGGGGGAACGGATAAAAACCTTGATCTCAAGGCTTGGGAAGAGTTATCGACTCCACCCGCAACTTTAGTTTTGCTCGGAGGCTCTGCTACCGACAGGTTACTGCCTGTTTTAAAGCAGAAAGGCTGGACCTGGAGCGGTCCTTTTCGTACGATGAAAGAGGCCGTGAGCGTTTTACTTGAGGCCAGTCGTCCTGGTGATGTGGTACTTTTATCTCCTGGCGCTGCTTCCTTTGAACTGTTTTTAAATGAGTTTGATCGGGGACGGCAATTTCAGAATACGGTTCGTGAACTTCGACCCCAAGGTCGTCGGCCATGATATCCCAAGATAAAGCTCTCGAAAAAGCACCAGGAAATGCCTTTGAAGGGTGGAAGATACTTTCCGTTGACGATATCCCAGAAGTACATTCGTTACTAAAAATCGCCTTCAAGGATTTTCAGTTTGAAGGCTGTCCTTTAAATATCCTCACCGCTTCCACAGCTGCTGAAGCCCAGAATATTTTCCAAAATGATCCAGAAATCGCTGTCGCAATTATTGATGTCGTCATGGAGACCGCGCGTGCCGGTTTGGATTTGGTTAGATGGATTCGTCAGGATTTAGGCAATTTTCGAACCCGTTTGATCATCAGAACAGGGCAGTCTGAGGATTACCCCGAACCAGAGCTGATGACCGAATATGAAATCCATGATTATTGGGGAAAAGTTGAAACCTCGATGAAAAGAATGCGAACTTCGCTCGTGACATGTTTGCGAGGATGGCGTGACTTTTTGGCGATGGAAAATCGAACATTCCAGATGACTCATTGGGCGGATCGTTTTCCAGATCTTTTGGGAGTCCGAGATTGGATGTCCTTGCTCCGGTTACTTTTGCTCAGACTTAGGGAGCTTTTTCCAGGTGTTACTTTGGCAACGTTCCTTTGTCGTAATGACGGAAAACGATGGCCCTTGGTGACAGGAACGGGACGCTTTCCGTCTGAAGGAGCCCCCGATCTTTTACCCTTTGTTCAAGAAGAGGAAGTGGCTTTAATTCTGAAAGCTTGGGATCATCACGAGTTACAAGAAACAGAAAGGGCACTGGCCTTATACTTTGAAACTCATGGAGGCCAAGGTTTTCTCTTCTTCTGGGAAATTCCTTTGTCATGGGGAAAATACGAACGAGGAGTCTCTCGCCTCATCTTACAAAATTTTCGGGCAGCTCTGGATAACTTAACCCTTATTCAAGATCTTGAAGAGAAAAATGATGAGCTAGTTTCGGTGGGGTCTCCGACAGTCTTAGGTCCCTTTTCTTCGGTTGCCAATGGCTTAGATGTTTTGAGGTTTTTAACAACAGGATCAACTGCTGGACCAGGTCAAGGGGAAGTTAGCCTGAGGTATAGTCGTCTTTCTGAGGCCTTATCTCGTGTCATCCGCTTCGTGGGACATCAAACTCCGGCTGATACCTGCGATTTTGCCCTATTACTCCGCTCTTGTGTTGAAGCCGACTGGGAGTTTTGGGCTGTTCCGGTTCGCCTCCGTCTTAGCGAGGTTTTCTCTTGGGCCATTTTGGTAGTCGATATCATTGGAGCTGCTGAATTAGACACCCCGCGACGCAGTGGACGTAGCCCAGGTATTCTTCGCTTATCAGATGACCCTCGTGAGTTGCGCTTGGAGTCCCCCTTTCCCGTCAAACCTTTGTATCAAACGGAATGGAAAGCCATCGCCGAACAACTGGGGGGGGCCTTTGTTGTTGAAACACAACAAAGTGAAAGGTCAGTATGGAAACTAACCTTAGCCCCACGGCCCCCTCAGCTCAGTTAAGCTTCCCGTACTGGGGTGTTGTGTTCTCGCAAGTAGTCTTTGATTTGCCGAACTGTATAGGTCCCGTAATGCACCATAGACGCCACTAAGGCCGCATCTGCTTGACCTTCCTGCAAGACCTCTCGCAAGTGTTCTGGAGTACCGGCACCCCCCGAGGCAACGACTGGGATACTGACCCGAGACGAGATTAAACGAGTTAAGGGGAGTTCGTAGCCAGCTTTTGTTCCATCGGCATCAATGGAATTGAGAACAATTTCTCCGGCCCCTAAACTTTGAGCTCGTAAGGCCCATTCCAGTGCATCCCAGTCAGTCGGAGTACGACCCCCGTTGATGACGACACGATACCCCGAGGGGAGTTGAGGGTCTGCTAGAGCATCCATACCAAGGACAACGCTTTGACTGCCATAGAGACGAGCCGCTTCACGGATAAGTTCTGGATTTTTGACAGCTGGAGAATTGAGGCTGACCTTTTCTGCCCCGGCATTGATCACTTTTCGGATATCTTCTGTTGTGGCTAAGCCACCACCCACGCAGAAGGGAATAAAAATCTTTTCGGCGACACGGGCGACAACATCCAGCATGATGCCACGCTTTTCTGCACTAGCTGTGATATCGTAAAAAACCAATTCATCAACCCCTTGCCGGTAATACGCTTCCGCCATGGCCACGGGGTCTCCTAAGTCGACATTGTCTTGAAACTTAATCCCTTTGGTGGTTTTCCCTTCTTTCACATCCAAGCAGATGATGACACGTTTTTTCAGCATTAGGGCCTCCATTGAAAGAAATTGGCGACCAGTTTGAGACCCCATTCGCCGGATTTCTCGGGGTGAAATTGCCAGGCGGCTAGGGCATCTTTGACAAAACCAGTGGTGAACTCTTTGCCGTACTCCGTGCGTCCCAAGATCGTGGAGCGTTCAGTGACTTCGGTGTAATAGGAATGAACAAAGTAAAAGTCTGTCCCAGAGGGAATACCCAGAAGGAGGGGGTGGGAGGGGTTAGGAAAGTGAACGGCGTTCCAGCCCATATGAGGAACTTTGAGCGTACCCAAGGAACTATGGCCGTCCAGTCGATGGCAGGCGCCTTGGACGAGGCCTAAACAGCGGGTTGGCTCGGTTTGACCTAAAACAGTTTCGTCACTCGACTCTAATACAATCTGACTTCCTACGCATATTCCTAGAATAGGTCGGCCACGTTGAAAAAATTGCACCAGAAGCTCATCTAAGCCTCTTTCTTTTAAGTTTTGCATGCTGGTCGCCGCGTGTCCGTCTCCAGGGAAAACTAATCGATCGGCCTTCTCGAGTTCACGAGGTTTATCCGAAACAAAAGCATCTAACCCCAAATGTTTGAGTGCCAAGTCAACGCTACGCAGGTTGCCGGCATTGTAGTCGATGATCCCTACTTTCATGGTGTTCCTTTCTTGGCAGTTAACTTATTCACAAACTGTTCCACCACAGTATAAGGTACCGTTACAGGAGTCCCCCAGACGCTATGGTCTTGGACCGACCAGGTTACCTTGTTCAAGAAACTTAACAGGGGGTTGGGGGCTTCAGACACGCCCAAGCGCTGGGAAGCTGTCCATAATTTCAATAAGAACAAAGAGCCCTCGGCAGCTTGTTTGTCCTTAAACTGAAGCTCAAGAGGCCCTGACCAGTCATTTTCTTCGGCCTTTAAACGAAGAATGAGCTTTTCGATGGGGAAAAGACGAGCTCCTTTTTCACCAAATAAAAGTTTTGCCGGCTCTTGGACCTCAAGATAAAGGCCACTTCCGTGAACTTGAGGCCAGGGAACTTGCCGAAAAACCTCTGGTGACCAAGTGGCACGTTCTGGAGTAAAGGATTCGGAAGAGGCTGCTACTAAACCGTCTTCAGGGAGAAAAACCCAGAGTCCAACTTTTTGATCAAACCACTGGGGAACTGTTTTCTTTTCTTGTACCCAATGAGGTTTCGTATCTAAAACCAAGCCAACAAGTCCCTTGGGATAATCCCCCTGGGCGATGAGGACCCAGCTTTGAGGGTGAAATCCTGCAAGATGAACGGAAAACCAAAGCGAATGGGCTCGGTTGACGACATCTTTGAGGCTTTCATTTTGAGCAAGAGCTTCCTTCAAACGAGGTGAAGCCGCTAACTGGAGCCGACCCCAAAGCGGCGATGCTCTTAAATAGCCTGCCGGATAAGCGGGATTTTGTCCTGCAGGCGGAACTGTAGCACACGAAGCAAAAAGTACCATAAGAAAGACCAGCGTTCTGGAAAAGAAACGACTTATGCCTTTTTGAGTACGAACCACAGCTTCTCCTCGTCGCTTTGTGTCTCAATCGCTCCTTCTAGGGCCTGGTCACTCCAGGTCCAAGAGGCCGTCAGGGTTTCTTGTGTCAGATAATCGGCAAAAATTTTCAAAGCGTCTTGAATAACCTTACTGCCTCCCAGTGTGAGGTGAATCCGATCTGAGACGTCAAGGCCGGCCTCTTTTCGAGCATTCTGAATCGCACGAATGAGGTCGCGGACATGACCTTCACCCTTCAGTTCGGGGGTCACCTCAGCGTCTAACGCTAGAGTGAGGTTCCCTTCATTGATCACTTTAAGGTTCGCTTTTTCTTTTCGAATCACCAAAATTGACTCTTGAGTAATTTCTAAGGATTTTCCTTCCATCTCCCATTGAAAAGTGCCTCCCGCCAGTAAGGATAAAATTTGTTCCGGCGAGAGAGTTTCGATTTTGGCAGAAACTGGCTTCATTGCTGAACCTAAAGTTTTTCCCAAAACTTTAAAGTTTGCTTTGGCAGAGTACTCCACCAAATTTTCTTCATTAGCTTGGAAAAGGACCTCTTTCACATTGAGTTCTTCGCGAATCAGGTCTTCCATCTCTTTGAGAATCGCTTTGACCTTTTCGTCACGAGTGACTAAATGTACCGCTTTCAAGGGTTGGCGATTTTTGAGGTTATGCGTGTTGCGAAGTGCCCGACCCAAAGAAACAGCTTGACGAGAAATGGCCATTTTTGCTTCCAGTTCCGGTCGGCGACGAGCTGTTTCTGCTTGGGGCCAATCCGCCAAATGGACAGATTCAGGATCGTTCGGGGATTTGAGGTTTTGCCAGATTTCTTCGGACGTGAAGGGGATCAAGGGAGCAAAGAGCACGGTAAATCGTTTGAGGACGCGGTAAAGCGTTTCGTAGGCTTCGGCTTTATCTGTATCGCTTTGACTTTTCCAAAAGCGGCGGCGAGAGCGGCGAATGTACCAGTTATTTAAGAGGTCTAAGAAGGCTACTAAGGCCTCGGCTGCTTTGGTGACTTCGTACCGGTCCAACTCCAGGGTGACGGCTTCGGTAAGCTTTTCGAGTTCAGAAAGTATCCAACCGTCTAAGGGGTTCGCAGGGTTCTCGAAATGTCCTGTTGGTTGAGCTTGGTCAATATTCGCGTAAGTTACAAAAAAACTATAGGCGTTCCAAAGGGGAAGCAAGATTTCCCTAAGCACATCGCGAACTCCCTCGTCCGAATACCGAAGATCATCGGCCTTGGTGACCCCTGACAGCATGAGGAAGAGCCTCAGGGCATCGGCGCCAAATTGTTCCATGACCAAGGCGGGGTCCGTATAATTTCGCAAGGATTTCGACATCTTCTTGCCATCGGTTGCCAGAACAAGACCTGAGACTACACAATTTTGAAAGGCTGGACGATCAAAAAGTCCTGCCGCCAAAATGGTCAAGGTGTAAAACCAACCTCGAGTTTGGTCGAGACCTTCATTGATAAAATCGGCGGGAAAGTGTTTTTCGAATTTTTCTTTATTTTCAAAGGGGTAATGAACTTGGCCGTAGGGCATGGCTCCCGATTCAAACCAACAATCCAGAACTTCGGGAATTCTGTGCATAGTTCCTTGGCCACACTGACACGGCCACGTGATACCATCCACAAAATTCTTGTGCAAGTCTTCTGGCCGTTGACCGGAAAGCTGTTCGAGTTCCTGTCGGCTTCCTACACAGTGGATTTGATCACAGGAATCACAACGCCAAATCGGCAGAGGGTTACCCCAGTACCTATTGCGGCTCACGGCCCAATCCCGAGCGTTTTCTAACCATTTGCCAAAGCGACCGTTTTGGATATGCGACGGAACCCAATTGATTTGGGCATTAGCCGCCAGCATTTTGTCTTTAATTGCGGTGACTTTGACAAACCAGCTGGATATAGCCCGATAAATGAGAGGACTAGAACAGCGCCAGCAATGAGGGTAGGCGTGAAGAATTTGTTCACGTTTGACCAGTTTGCCTTCAGCCTTGAGCCTTTCCATAATTGGCTTGTCTGCGTCTTTGACAAAAAGACCCTGAAAATCCGGTACCTCGGCGGTAAAGCGTCCTTCGGCATCTATCGGGACTACCGTTGTAATGCCCGAACCTTGCAAAATTCGGTAGTCATCTTCACCAAATCCTGGGGCTGTATGAACGATTCCCGTCCCATCCGAGTCGGTGACGTGATCCCCAACAAACGTTCTGAAGGCACCGGGATTATCTTTAAAGTAAGGAAACAGGGGTTCATAATAAATGTCACCGAGTTCTTTTCCAGGTTTTCGCCAAAGGATCTCTACCTCTTCAGGATTCTTGTAATAGGCTCCTAAGCGGCTTTCTGCCAGAATGAACTCTTCTTCTCCGTCACGAACTCGGACGTACTGGATATTCGGCCCTAACGATAATGCTAAGTTAGAAGGGAGAGTCCAAGGAGTGGTGGTCCAGGCTAAGAAGTAGGCCTTGGGGTCGTCTCTCAGGCGAAATTTGACGGTGATTGCGGGGTCATGGACGTCTTTGTAGCCCCCTAAGTTTAACTCATGATTCGATAAAACCGTGGAGCAACGAGGGCAATAGGGCAGGATGTAATACCCTTCATAGAGTAAACCTTTTTCCCAAAGGCTTTTCATGACCCACCAGATGGTCTCCATATAGTCGGTGTCCATGGTCTTATAGTCATGATCAAAATCTACCCAGCGGCCAGCCCGCGACATGATGGTGCGCCACTCTTTAACATAACGCAGAACCGAAGCTCGGCAAGCTTCAAGAAATTGAACTTCCCCATAGCGTTCAATATCTGTTTTGGAGTTCAGCCCCAATTCTTTTTCAATCAAATTTTCTACAGGCAAACCATGGCAATCCCAGCCAAACCGACGTTCAACCAGTTTGCCTTTCATAGTTTGAAAGCGTGGAATGACGTCTTTGATGGTTCCAGGTACAAAATGTCCAAAATGCGGCAACCCTGTGGCAAAGGGAGGTCCGTCATAGAAAACAAATTCCTCGGCTCCTTTTCTTTGAGTGATCGAGCGCTCAAAGATCTTTTTTTCGTTCCAAAATTGAAGAATTTTTTCTTCCATTTGGGGAAAATCGACTTTCGGATCGACGCTTTTGTACACCAGAATCTCCCTGCTTTGATATTTCAAGTATTCTGGAAATTAAACGTTGAAATGGCCCCACCTGTCAACGTTACTGGCTTGCCCAACCTTCCCCGAGTATGCTATTCCGCAGAACGTGAAAGTACTCTTTGTTTGTTTAGGAAATATCTGCCGATCGCCCCTGGCTGAAGCCTTGTTTCGTGAAAGTGCTGAACGTGAAGGCGTCCAGGTTGAGGTAGATTCGGCAGGAACGGGGTCCTGGCATTTAGGGGCCCCGGCAGATGAACGGTCTCGAGCTACAGCGGCGCGACGTGGACTTGTGCTTTCGCACAGAGCCCGTCAGGTTCGTGCGACAGATTTTGAAGATTTTGATTATCTTATTGCTATGGATCAAGATAACTTTCTTCACTTAAAAAAGTTAGCCGCTAACGAGGCTCAACGGAAAAAAGTACATTTATTTCGTGAGTGGGACCCTGCCGGGACTGGAGATGTTCCCGACCCCTATTATGGAACAGAAGAAGATTTTGAGATGGTAGCACACCTGTGTGAACGCTCAGCCCAGGGACTTTTGGCAGAGCTGAGGAATCGGAATTGAATCTAGAAGTTTCTCTCTTGCAGTTTTTTACGGAACACCATGTAGAATTGGGGATGGCTCATTTTCTAAGTTCAGCCTTATCTTTGATTGTCCTCTTGGTGCTGGGGGCGGTAGCAGGCCTGATCATTCGATCTGTTTTAGGCAGTGTCTTAAGAAGATGGGCCCTCAAAACAGAAACTCCTTGGGATGATTACTTACTTGACCAAAAGTTTTTTCATCATCTTTCCTGGGTTTTGCCCGTTGTCGCCTCTTACTTCTTTCTCAAATGGTTTGTTCCGGTTACGTGGACCTGGTACCACCTTGTCAGCCGAATTTTGCTGTTTTTTATCGTGATTTTTTTAACTGGTTTTTTTAATCAACTGCTTTCGAACTTCGAAAAAGGTTATCGGTCTATACATGCTGACCAACGCCTTCCCTTGCGCAGTTACATACAAATCTCAAGGATATTTCTTTTTGTCGTGGCTGCGGTTCTAGCTGTTTCTGTTCTTTTGGATCAACAGCCTTGGGGAGTACTTTCGGGAATTGGAGCTCTGACTGCCATTTTGGTGTTAGTTTTTAAAGATGCTTTACTGGGTTTTGTGGCTTCACTGCAAATAAACTCCAGTAATATCTTTAAACTGGGGGATTGGATTGAAATCCCTGGGCAAAATGTCGAGGGTGAGATCACCGATATTGCCTTAAATATGGTCACGATCAAAAATGCCGAAAATACAGTTTTTTCCTTGCCAACCTACAATCTTGTCTCTGCTACAGTGAAAAACTGGCGTACGGTTACGGATCATGGCGCAAGACGGTTAAAGATCAGTTTGTCGTTTGATGCCCGTTCGGTCTGTGCTATGGATACAGAATTTCGCCAAGAATTAGAAACAAAACAACTGTGGTTATTTCCTCACGTTGAACTCCAGGACCCCTGGGGGTTCACGAATCTGGAAGCCTTTCGGTATTTTGCCCAAGCCAAGCTCGATAATCATTCTCAAGTCCTGAGTGAAAACCCCATAGTCGTGAAAATTCTTGATCCTGCGGGTCGAGGGGTAACGGTAGAAATGCTGTTTTATACACCTGTGACCACTTACCCCGAATGGGTGAACTTGCAAAGCCGACTGATGGCATATTTTATCGGCTCGATTAGTTTGTTCCGGCTTCAACTTTTTCAAGATGGTTTTACTTCTCTGTAAAATAAAATCTACCTTGAGAGTATTACCACAATCCTTGTCGTGTCAGAAGCGCTACGGCGGCAGCAGTGCAAGCGGTTTCTGTTCGAAGAATACGCTTTCCTAGTGTTTTGAGTTGCCAGCCCGAGTCCAGCAAAAGATTTCGTTCAGAATCCGTCCAGCCGCGTTCCGGGCCTAAGGCGACGCATACGGGGGTAGGTGGGTACTTTTCAGGTAAAGCTTCCCCCTGTCCATCAAAAGCAATCTTTAAGCTAGGTTCTAGGTCAAGGTGCTTCAGAGCCTTTTTTAAACTTTCAAAACGTTCAACCTGCGGCAAAAAAGTAGCTTTGGCCTGCATGGCCCCCTCAAGAAGGGCTTTTCGCCAGTCCTCACGCCACAACTTGCTGGTGAGGTAAGATTTTTCGCCTAACTGGGTAGCTGTAAAAATCAAACGTTTAGCACCAAGTGTGGTAAGGTCTCGTAATAACCTTTGTGCGGTAGGTGGCCTGGGAGTTCCTATTAAAAACGTTAACTCAAAGGGTGGGGGAACTGTTTCGGTAAAGCTGGGTTGTGAAAAAATTAAGCTTTCTTTTTGTAAACCTTCAAATACGATTGTTCCCTTAAGGCCACCGACAACTCCTGCGGCTAATGTCTCACCAGGAGCTGTTTTGAGAATTTGAAGAATGTGGATGGCTCGCGGATCGGTTGAAGGTAGAGGACGCTCCCACTCTCCCGACTCAAAGAGCAAAATGTTCATAGGCTACCTTTCATAAGTTCTTTCACGCTTTTTGTCAAAACACTTCGGTGGACAATACGGGCTTCTGCAGTGTATTCTAAAGCAAATGGATCGGGAGGATCGCCGATGGAATTGACGAGCGCCCAACGTAGTTATTTAACCAAATTGGCTCATGATATTCAGCCTGTGGTTATGTTGGGAAAGGCCGGACTGACCGATCAGGTTCTTGCCGCCTTATCACAAGCTTTGGATGACCATGAGTTGGTGAAACTCAGGTTTCAAGGTTTTAAAGAAGAAAAAAGAACGTTAGCTGTTCAAGCCGGTGAGCGGTCTTCGGCCGTACTGGTAAGACTTTTAGGGAATAATGCGGTGTATTTCCGCGTATCTGCTGACCCTGACAAACGAAAAATTCGACTTCCCCGAGGATAAGAGGTGTCACCATGCGGCGGCTAATAAAACTTTTGGCCCTGTTATGGGGCCTTACCTTGGGATTGCCTTTTGCTTTAGATGCCCAATCTGTGGCTGAAGATGTTCTTAAAAATGCGGACTTAAAAAGTATTCATTTTATTGATTATGTTGGTCCTGTTTCCGTGTATAATACCCGGGAACAAATCATAGGTATTGGTCGTGCGTTAGGGGAAGAACGCTTACAATCCACTGGGCCTGTGGGTGGACCGTATTACAAAGCTTATCGTTTTCATGAAGCCAATTCTTCGTTGTTGAGTGCTGATGTCTTGGTCCTTGAACCCCAAGCTTCCGTGGATACCATCCGCAATCTTAACTGGATCGTGGCAGGTTATCTAGAAAAAGCCTTTGGCTACTCGTTTGACGATGCGCTACTCTTAGCTGATTTTGTAACCAGATACAATGCGGTTTATCGGGGTAATGTCGCCTATTTTTCTCAGAAGTATGTACCCGAACTTTCGGCTAACCTTACTTCAGAAAATGCTGGGATTGCCTTGAGTTATCGGGACTGGCCTGGTAAAACCCGCTTGGTGATCCCTCTAAGAGACACCTTAAGTCAAGGTCCAGCCGGACAAGTCAATGCGGAAGAGGTCTCAAATTCTTCGGTAACCAAGAATATGACTCAGACTAACGCTCTGGAAGAGCGAAAAAAGTTAGCTGACCTAAAAGAAGCAGAAATTGTCAAAGAACAAAAAGTTATTAATCAAAAAGCCGAAGCCTTAGCTCAAGCTAGTGAAACTCCGACTCCGACTCCAATGACTTCACCTTCACCAACACCTTTACCTACGGCAACTCCTTTAGCAACGTCCTCTGTTCCTACACCTCAGCCAACGCCAGGAAGTACACCAACACCAGGCACAACACCAATTCCAGTTCCAGTTCCTTCTCCGACTTCTGTTATGTCGCCTGCCCAAGTAGAAAAAGAGAAACAGGAGTTGCAAAAGGCTCAAGCTGCTAACCAACAAAGAGACGTTCAACTGCAAAAAGAACGTCAGGCGATTCAAAAAGCAGACCAAGCCTTACAAGCTCAACCGACGCCTCCACCACAAGTTCCTCCGCCAACGACTTTGCCTTTCTTGCAAACTGTTTCGCCAGGTTTGTCTCGACTGGATTTAATCGATATTGCAGGGCAAAGACTCTGGAAAGCTTCAAAGCTCAATTCCATTCGGCGAGAAGTTTATCAAAAATTGGGAGACCACTGGCTGGTAACAGCGGGTGAAAACCGTGGCGACGCCACGGTTCGTCTTGTGCTTTTATCTACCACAGAACTGACTGTGGTCGCTCAGTCGGCGCAAGAAGTCTCTCCTTTAGCCCCTGTAGTGATTAAGGGGAATTTGGCTTATGCCATTGTCAAAAATCAAGGTCATTGGGTAGTTGCCTCCTATGATTCACAACTTCAAACACATCAGTTGTCGGAGGTTCCTGTAGCTGAGTCTTCTGGTCTTGAGGTTACCTCCCAAGCTGTTTTAGTCCAAACTTCTGAAGGTTATATTCTTTCACTCGACCCTGAAAAATTAACTCAAATTGGCGTCTTCAAGGATCTTCCATGAGTAACAAAAGCTCTTTTTTAAATAGAACAGTTGGCGTTGTACAAGATTTAAGTTTGGATGAGCAGTGGTACCTGTATACAAAAACGGCCGTGATCAAAAAAGCTATCCTTGAGAATCAGGACTTATCCCCGTACAAAATTGCTGACCAGAGCTTGTCCGTTTACCTTATTTTTTTGGAAGACAGCACAAGGACAAAAGAATCCTTTCGAAATGCAGCTTTGTTTCATGAGGTGACGGTTAATGTTTTTGATGTCGCCAACAGCTCCGTCAATAAGCAAGAAAGTTTGTCAGATACCTTAAAAATGCTAGTGGGGTATGGTAAACGTTCCCTTTTTATCATTCGGAGTACTGTGGAAGGTGTTTGTCGACATTTAGAAAACTATATTGGGGAATATTGTCAAAAAGCTGGTATTCCACGGCCTGGTTTTATCAACGCCGGGGATGGCCGACATGAGCACCCTAGCCAAGAGTTTTTGGATGAGTTTTCTTTTCTAGAAAAAAAGAAGTGGAATCGTAAAGAAATTCATATCGCTTTGACCGGAGATTTATACTTTGGTCGAACTATCCACTCGAAAGCCGATGGGTTAAAGATATTTCATCGCGTGAAAGTAGATTTAATAGCGCCTCCTGAATTGTCTTTGCCAGAGTTTTACTCACAAAAGATGATTGCAAATGGTTTCCAAGTGCGTAGTTTTTCTTCGATTGACGAGTATCTTGAGCAAAAAGATATCGCCGATATTTGGTATTTTACTCGGCTTCAATTGGAACGGATGGGAGATGATGTTTTAGACAAAGTTGAACGTCTAAAAGCAGCCGTAACGGTTCGGCCAGATCATATTCCGCTATTACCAACAGAAACGAAGTTTTACCACCCCTTACCGCAAAATCGAAAAGCCCCGACGATCCCTAATTTTGCAGAAAGTTTACCGCTCAATGGATGGGATGAGCAGTCTCGTAACGGCTATTTTACCCGTATCACACTAATCGGAATGATAGGGGGGGTAATCGGCGAAGATTTTGAGGGTCAAAGTCGACCTGAAGAAGTCTTGACTGATGACTTTGTCGAAGAAGTTCCTGTCGCAGGACAAACCAAACTAAGCGACCATAAAACCGGAATCAAACCGGTCGACAATGGGATTGTCATTGATCATATTGGGGTGGGGCGAGCCATTGAACAAATCTGGAAACTCTTGGACAAGATTCGGCGAAACCTTCAGTTGAATTATTTATCTAGCCAAGGGGTATTTGCCTCCAGCAAATCCCAGACCTTGAAAGGGCTTATTTCGATTCCACAAGTAACAGAATTAGGCTTTAAGAAGATGAAAAAATTAGCGGCACTCAGCCCCGAATGCACTTTAAATATTGTGCAAAATAGTCAGGTTGTTCATAAGTATCGTGTACATATGCCGCCACGAATCTACAATTTTGAAGAAATCTCATGCCGCAACGAAAACTGTATTAGCCACGCCCGACAGCATGAACCTGTACAACCAGAATTCCTCCGGTCAGGGGAGGGGTTTGTTTGCCGCTTTTGTGAACGTCCTCATACTTTTGATGAAATTTGGACGAATTAAAAACCTCTAAGTAAATTAACTTTGTCCTCCCTGCAATGCCCCAGAGTGAAACTGGCTCAACTTCTGGGTCCTGTCAGGAGTCAGTTTCCTGGTGCCGTTGATGGCGGCAAGTTGGTTTGTGAAGGTTCTTCAGCCTGGGAGTTATCTCCACTTGGAGAAGTCGCGGGAGTTGAACCGGGAAGACCAGAATTCAAGTCTAGGTTGAAATTCAAATCAGGATTAAGGACGCTATTGTCAATCTTAGTAGAGACTTTGTTGAGGACCTTATCCATATTGGCAGATAAAACTGC
>DAIDJJ010000057.1:0-14753 GCA_027451385.1 Spirochaetales bacterium
ATATTTTCCTTCCGTCGCATAATTTCCAGAACCAAAGGTAACCGTAGTTGGGAAAGGAGTGCTTGTCCAAGCGATAGAGTCGGAACTAGTCGGTGCACTGGCCCCATTCGTACTAGCCCAGCTGTTCACATCCGCAGTGTGATCAACCGAGGCATTGTCGAGCAACCAATAGGTATGGGCGACTCCTGACGTCGCATCTGCTGGAGTTGCCGATAGAGTTACAGGGGTACTGCCATTGGTCCAGTAATTGCTTGCAGGTGAAACAATAGCTACCGTCGGAGCCTGCGTATCATAAATCACCGTGCGATACAAAACAGCCGTTTTGTTCGAGTTCGAGGTGAGTATCAATTGGTAATAGTAAGAACCATCAGCAGGTGAGGTACTACTTAAGGGGAATTTCTTATCTGAGGTCCAGTTCGTGGCTAAAGGACTCACATTGTCGGTGTTGATGGTGTCCGAAACGGTTGGGTACGTTGCCCCCCCATCGGTGGATTGGGAAATGATCAAAGATTGCACACCAGTGGCAGAAGCGGCCACACCTCCCATGGTAAAGGGTTTGGTTCGGTAGACCAAAGAGGGTCCCAGTGATGTCTCAGTTAACGTGGGGGCACTGGAATCAATGTAGAAAGGCATGTAGATCTTCTGAACCCCGGAACCTTGGGTGGCGGCCACTTGTCCGGTCAGCACGTACTGACCTGGAGGTAGGGCTGTGCCGGTGGTATCATTAAGATTAATCGTAAAGTTTTCACTGCCAGAAATATTCGTCAAAGAACCCCAAGTACTATTGGTAACTGAAGTTAATTGACTACTTGACGGCGAACTGCCAAAGGGGGACAAAAACAGAGCCCCCGAGGCATTGGAATACACCACCAATGTTATAAGTGGGGCTCCCGTTCCTGTATTCTTCCAAGTATTGTAAGTCGTCGCAGTCCAAAGCTTAAAATCTAGTCCCGTGGCATCGGGGGTCGCTGCCGTGGGGTCCCCTAGATCAATAGGAAAGATGGACGGGGGAATCAAAATCCCGTAAATGGCAGTTCCTGGACCAAGGGTCGAGTTGTTCGAAAGGTCAAAGTAATTCACCGTCGGCATAGGGGCATACGAAAACTTAATATTCGCATAAGGATGAGCCGTCGAGCCGTCAATACGAATCCCTTGCAAACTGCTGAAAGGGATGTTAGAGGGACTGGAGGTCCCGCTTCCAGCTTGATCGAGTTTGCCGATTTCTGTGGTCGTGGGAAACAGTACCCCGCTGGCCAGAAGGTTGGTGATGTCTTGCTGATGGTAATAATATGTACTTTGATTGCCGGCCGCATCGGTTACATTGATCTCGTAAGTCAGAGTATCCCCATCATTGTTTTGTTTGAGGGTACCGCCCGCCGTATCCTTGAGTTTAAAGCGGGTGGACCAGGTGTTGGTTCCATCGGCTTGTTGGGTTCCAATTTTAACAGGGGCACTTGGGACGGCATTGTCCCACAGTGTCACCTCGACTTGAGTGATCGGGGAAGGATCCCAGGCTGAACCTGAAATATCAACATAATCGCTGAAGGTCGGGGCACTGGAGTTTTTTAACGTTGGGTTGAAATAGGAATTGGGCGTTGTAACCAAAACGGTGGGGGGAATGTTGTCTACATAGACTATGACTGAGGTTTGGGTGGTTTTGCCAGAAGTCGCCAGAGCTGTGGCGACAAGGGTTTGTTGGCCGTCGGGAAGGTTGTCGGTTCCTGCCGTTCCAGTGGGGATACTGCAAGTCCAAGTACCGTCCGTGTTTAAGGTTGCGGTAAGGGTTTTAGAGCCGGAGGCAGAGGTATAGGTCACTTCAACAGATTTGAGGGACAAATCGTCGGCTGCCTTGCCGCTTAGGGTCAAGGTTCCTTTGACATAAGCATTGGCAGTAGGGGCTGTAATTGAAATAGTGGGAGGGTAAAGATCAATTTTAGGTCCTAAACCAGCATTTACAGCCTGGCACGTGGACAGTGAAAACCCTAACAAGATACCCAGAATAGCCCCTGCTACTCTGGGTAAGACCTGATTTCTACCCATCATGGAACCCTCTCCTCCCAGTTACCTTAGTTGTCGGCATAATATCCCGTTGTCTATTGTACCATGGTTAGAGAAAGTGGACAAATAAATTCTAAATTTTTTTATGAAGATTTGGATTCACTAGTAAGTTTTCTGATAAGGCTCCTTGAGAGGTCAAACAAGGAGTTCTTGTCATTTTCTTCATAGAAATCGCCCCTGTGGGACAGGCTCGAAGACATTTTCCACAGCGGATACATTCATTGCTATCAATAAAGATAAAAGTTGCTTCTTTGGCACTGACAGCTTCGGTATAGCCTGTGGGGACGCCTTTCTCATCACGAAAGATTCGGCTTACACGCTTAATACAGGCTCGCGGTGCAACCTCGATACACCAGTCACAATGGATACACTTGTCTTGGTCAATCTCAAACTTATGATTGCAAAGATAACAGCGAGTCGCATGCGCCAGGATGTCCTGACTCGTATGTCCCTTTTCAACTTCAATTCCTTCTTGAACCCGTTCACTCAAGGTCGCTAAAGGCATAGCCGGCGGCCTTTGCAAGTCATGATCTCGGGTACGACCTGTTTGAACACGGTTTTTAATCAAAGACACCGCAACATGATATCGCTTGCGGACCTGACCCATGAGAAACTGATCCATGGCATCGGCTACGGCTTTTCCTTCGGCTACGGCATGAATAACATCAGAGCTCCCGGTTAGAAAGTCGCCGGCACAGAAAAGTTTGGCTTGACTGGTTTGTCGTTCCAATTTTACCCCGGCAGGCAAAAAGGCCGTGTCACTATCCTGACCAATCGCCACGATCAAATGGCGGCAAGGGATTGTAAACTCACTACCGGGTAGGGGTTGTATCCCAGGTTTTCCCCCCTCTGGGTCCTCTTGGATCAAATTGCGTTGGAAGACCACACCGGTAACCTGATTTTTTTCATCGGTGAGAATTTGAACAGGAGTGGCTAGAGTTCGAATATCGATCTTTTCAAGAAGAATTTCTTCGCGCTCTTCTAGGTCAGCGGCCATCGCTTGTTCTGTTCGGCGATAGGCTAGTGTGACCCGATTGTCTGAACCAATCAAACGTTGAGCGGCTCGAGCACAAGCCCTGGCGCAGTCAACGGCCGTAAAGCCGCCGCCAATGACCACAACATCACCAGAAAGGCTGGTGATGTCCCCAGAATTGTAGGCCTTCATAAAATCTAAGCCATTCCAGAGACCGCTCCCGGCCGGCAGACCCAAATCTTTAGACTTCATCGTCCCTGTGGCAAGCAAAACTGCGTCATAGGTAGCCAGAAGGTCGTTCAAGTGAGCTTTGTCGACGGGTGTCCCCAAATTGACTTCGAGTTTACCACTAATGAGTTGGATCTCTCGTTCCACTTTATCAAGAGGAAGTCGAAAGCGGGGTATGCCGTCTACCATCATACCGCCCAAATGGTTTTCTCGTTCAAAAAGCGTGATGTGATGCCCATAGCGGGTCAGTTCACGGGCTGCTGTTAGACCGGCTGGACCACCGCCGATAACGGCAATTTTTTTCCCAGTCGGGCCATACCAAGCCGGCAACGGTTGCGGTGCAGGGGAATGATCCGCCCCCGCTCTTTTCAAATGACAAATGTGGACTGGTCCTTGAATGTTGGTCCAATTGTGTCGACAGGCATCTTCACAGGGCCGCGTACAAACCCGGCCTAAGACACCTGGAAAAACATTGTCCTCTAAGTTGATGCGATAGGCTCGTTCCGGGTCGCCTTGTGCTAAGGCTTGAATGTAAGCCGGAACGTCGGTTTTAGCCGGACAAGCCGCCTGACAGGGGACGTCTTTGGCTAAGGTGAGGTGATCAAGCTCTGCTTGGCCCAAACCTTCACTCACACTAAGTTCGCTAGGGCAAGGTGCCTTTTGATATTGATACTTCATTTCTGAAAAACCTCCTGTTGGAAGGGTGCTAGGCCTAAACGGGCTACCGTTTGTGTTAAAGTTTCTGACTCAAGGCGCCAACGAACAAAGGCGTCCAGAACAGTTTCGACCACGGCAGGGCAATCGTCTTTTTTAAACTGTCCTAATACTTGGCCGAAAGCTTGTTGATCTCCGCCTATCAGCATTTCATAGCCTTCTTCAGAGCCTTGAGTTTCGTTGCGCAGGCGCATGCCACGAAAGCCCAGGTCCGTGATACGATAAGGGGAACAAGAATTCGGACACCCCGTAATGTTGATCAAGACTTTATTCCGAATGGAATCATACTTGGATAAACTGACGACGGGGAGAAGTAGGCGGTAAAGGGCACGGGTTTCGGCCACAGCTTTGGGACAATAGGTTGTCCCCACGCATGGAACAATGTCCCGAATGGAATACGCCCCTTCGGTGTCTAAGCCTGTTTCTTGTACAGCTGTTTTGACCAAAGCAATTTTATCGGGTTCAATCCCGTGTAATTCAAGATTTTGCCGGTTATTGGTATACACTTTTTGATCAGCGTACATCTCGGATAATTCTGCGACACGGCGGAGTTGATGATGATTGAGTTCACCACCGGGCACAATGATGGTCACCACGGCTTTCCCATCGGTACCAGAGGTTTCACTCAAGGTGGCTAAGGGGCGATCTGGTACAGTCGGCCCCGAATCTTCCACGGGAGCTGTTTCTAAATCCGACACGTCAATGCCTTCCGCATCGAGATGCCCAAGTACCCAAGCTCGAACTTGTTCAATCCCCTCACGAGCAACAACGACTTTGAGACGGCTTGTCGCCCGATTGAAACGGTCTCCATGATCTCGAAAGGTCAACGCCACAGCGCGTGCCACGGCTAAGACTTTGTTTTCAGGAAAGAAGGAAAAGAGTTCTTGCCCCACATAGGGGTCCCAGCCCATTCCGCCGCCCACAATGGCCTTAAACCCCTTCACGGTTTTTCCACCTTGTTCTTTTTGAACGGCGATCAAACCAAGACAGTTAATATAAGGTTGTGCGCAACCGCCTGAACAACCCGACAGGGTAATTTTGAACTTACGAGGCAAATTATCCAGATCTTCGGAATCCCCTAAAAACTTTTGCAACTTTTGAGCCCAAGGCCGAACATTCAACCGGCGGTGGGGGCAAGTTTCGGCCAAAGGACACGCGGCAATTTGTCGGGTGACATCTCCACAGCCGTGCTTGGTGGTACTACCTTCTTGCGAAAGCCCACGGACCATGTCGGCAAGGCTACCGAGTTTTAACCAGTGAAACTGAAGGGCTTGACGTGTGGTCAGCGAGATAAAGCCTTGACCATACTTTTCTGACACGCGGGCAATGTTTCGAGCTTGTGCACTGGTCATAACTCCGCCGGGAGTCACAATCCGAGCCATGTGGTTACCGGGTTGGCGGCTTCCATAGATACCATACCATTTGGCAATGGTTTTTTCGGACTTACTCATAGCGCCACGACGGGCAATTTCATCCAGGTCGATGGTTAAACCGGCGTCTTTGATTTCTTCATCTTCGCTACGCAATTCCATGGTTAGTTTTCGTTGCATAAGTGTTGACTCCTTAGTCGTCGTAAAAAAAATTAGTCGTGGTAAAACAAAAGGGTTGAAATATACCGTTCACCAGTATCGCAGGCTATGGTCACGATTGTCTTGCCGGCATTTTCAGGACGCTTGGCTACCTCACGGGCTGCCCAAACGTTGGCACCTGTGCTAATACCAGCTAGAAGACCTTCTTTCAGGGCGAGCTCTTTGGCCGCTTCGATGGCCGTTGCTGAATCTACCGTGACGACTTCATCGAGAATTTTTGTATCGAGATTTTCGGGAATGAACCCGCCGCCAATGCCTTGTATCATATGAGGTCCTGCTGGTTTACCAGAAATGACAGCACTGGTGGAGGGTTCCACGGCAATGACTTTAAACTGAGGATTCTTCTCTTTGAGGAATCGTCCCGTGCCAGACAAGGTCCCCCCAGTGCCAACCCCAGCCACAAGGATATCTACTTGACCCTCACAGGATTCCCAGATTTCGGGACCAGTCGTTCGGTAATGGGCTTGAGGGTTTTCGGGATTAGAAAACTGACTGGGTTGGATGCTACCGGGAATTTGTCTAAGGAGCTCTTCGGCTTTGGCTATGGCTCCCAGCATACCTTCCGTGCCGGAGGTGAGAACGATTTCCGCGCCAAAGGCTTGTAAGAGTTTGCGCCGTTCGATGCTCATCGACTCGGGCATGGTCAAAATCAAACGGTAACCTTTGACCGCAGCAATCCAAGCTAAGCCGATACCAGTGTTTCCTGACGTGGGTTCAATCAAGGTGGCACCAGGCTGAATTTTTCCTTGTGCAGCAGCCTTTTCGATCATGGCCAAAGCGATTCGATCCTTTACACTAGAACCAGGATTGAATAGCTCAAGTTTGGCTAAAAGGTTCAGGCCTGGGGCAAAGCGGGATAACCGCACCAAGGGCGTGTTGCCAACGAGTGCGGTTAAATCCGGGGCTATATTCATGAATGAGACTCCTTTAATAGCTTTTTAAAGCGACTCTTTTTCAGTAGGGAGGGCACTCGGCGTAAAGCCGCAGAATACCCCCAACAGCGACGCCAAAATTTTAAAGTCCAAGACTTTTCCAAGAGAGAAAGACTCGAAAGCACCGGGCCAGGTGGGAGCAGTTTGCGAACCTCGATCCAAAAGGAGGCTTCTTTCTCTTGCCGAGAAAACAACGGCTCTAATTTTTTTCGTAAGCGAGCTGAAAAAAAAGCGGCTTGGCCTTTGGTAGACAGCCCTGCTAAGAGATGAGGTGTTTCGATCAAGCTCATAAACCACGTGTTGCATAGAGGTTTGGTATCAATCACATTTACTAAAACACCAGAGCGTTCGCCGGCTTCGAAGATGCGTCGGTTGAGCTGTTCGTCCACTAAATCGCTGACCACAAAAGTTGCTCCCCGTATGACCTCATCCAGATCACAGTCTTCCGCCGGAATTGGGTGCACGGGGATTTCGCGAGCTTGGGGGAGGTAAAGTTTCTCTTTCACTAAGGAAAGTTTTCCAGGAGGCAACACGAGAGGGCTCGAAACTCCTGTGGTTTCTGGGACGATGAAAAGCTCTTCGGCAAAAAGTGCCAGTTTTTGGGTTTTTTGTAAGCCTTCGCCGCGTTCCCCGCCAAAGATGACGGCTCGTCGAATATTGACCATTAACGGCATATACACAAGCTCACCTCCCTTGACGGAGCCAGCTCCGTAAGCTTTCTAAAAGATGATCCCGAGCTTGTCTTGCTAGGCTGGGATGTTGACCGCCTGACGAAACTGCCAGGGTCCAGTCGTCGATTTTCCCTGCAGCGGGAGAACGAAAAGTTCCCTTGAGACCAGCGTTCACCGGAATACCGCGCAACCGTCCTTCGGCCAAGATCGCTTGGTTGACCTCGGGATCGTTTGTTAACGCATAAACGAGAACCGCTTCCTTGAGATCAGCGGGGTCCCAAAGTTTATACAATATTTCGCATTCCGTAAACAGAGCCATTAAGCGCAACGACTCCGGAGAAAATTGGGGCGCAATAACCCTTAGATGCGGATTAAAAGGCCCCAGTCCTTTGAGTTTCGCTTCGGCAGCCTTGCCGCCACCGACGACAACAACCACACCTTCCTCAACATTGAAGAGAATCGGAAGGAATCGTTGAGTTTTCACTACAATACCCAGTCAATCAAGATATTGCTGTCTTGCAGGCGTTTCGTGATGTTCGCCACTTGAGTCTCTAGGTCTTGCTCGGGGTTCACCTCGACCGTAAATAAATCCGTGGGGTTGGCCAAACGACTTAAAAGCGTCGATTCTTCTGAATCAAGATCAGGGACTGCTGTAATCAAAATGGTTCCTGCATCGGTAAAAAGGTGGGCCGCTTCGCCTAAACGTCTTAAGAATTCCCATCGGTCGTCCTGAGCACTCAAGTCAGCCTGAAGACCCGAAAGGGCACTGGCTAAGCCCAAATAATAAACATAACGTCCGCGTAAAAAGAGTTTTTCTTCCAGCGCTCTACCCAACTTATATAACAGTTCAGCTTCAGAACCCGACAAAAGGATAAAGGCTGAGCGTTGGCCATACCGTCCAGAGCGTAAACCAGGAGTCAAGGGACTACGGTCCCAGTTCCGCTCTCTGTCCGCCAAGTGCCGCTCCAGCAGCCGGTGTTCTTCTCCTAGCGACTGGAGGATGATGCCGCCGCCGGCAATTTCATATTCATCGACAAGAACAAAACGCCCGGTCGGGGCCAGTTCTGTTGAAAGGTCAAAAGCCACGACCTTAGCGGTTTCCAAAATACATTCCGCAACCTCATGCTGATCGACCTGCTTTTTGGGACCACTGGATAAATCCGAGGCGTCCAGAACAGAAAGAATTTCTTCGATCCAAACTGGAGCTTCGGCAGTATGCAGTTTGAGTTTGTATTTTTTCCCGGGGAGAAGGGGGGCTTTGCCCATCCAAAATATATTGGCCCGAAAGCGGTTGGCGACCGCCGGAGCCTGTTCGTGGGCCAGGGTCATCAGTTCACCAGGCCGCACATACAATTCAGGCTCTAAGGTAAAGCCCGCCGATTTTCCCGGACCCCAGCTAGAAGCTGGTTCCCGGTTAAACTCTTCAAAGGTTGTGACAACAGCTTTTTTTCGTGAGGGGTAGAAGACGACTTGAGTTCCCGGTGTGATCTGACCCGACTCAATGCGACCGGCTGTGATGCGCCGATCGTCCCCTTCTTCGGTGAATTTGTAGACATCTTGGACCGGTAGCCGAAACGGCTTGTATTCCAGTTGGGCCTCTTTTTGAAATTGATCTATTTGCCCTAACAGAGGTAACCCGGAAAACCAGGGCATACGCCCAGATAGCGTCGTAAGGTTTTCTCCATGAAAAGCCGCTAACGGTAAGAAGGCCATGGGCTGAATTCCTAAACGCGCCAAAAAGGTTTGGTACTCCGTGCGAATGCTTTCAAAAACATCCTGGCTATAGTCAACTAGATCCATCTTGTTCACGGCGACCACGACTTGACGGATGCCTAAGAGCGAAAGCATTGTGCCGTGTCGCCGCGAGTTTTCTCGCACCCCTTCTTTGGCGTCAATGATCAAAACAGCCGCTTCTGCCCGTGCAGCTCCAGTGATCATATTTTTTAGAAATTCTATGTGACCAGGAGCGTCGATGATGATGTAATCCCGAGCTTCTGATTTGAAAAAACTTCGAGCGGTATCGATGGTAATGCCTTGAGCTTGTTCAGCTTTTAAGGCATCCAGCAAGAAGGCGTATTCAAACGGTTTGGCTGTTCGGGCACATTCCTGGCGGACTTGTTCGAGTTTACCGTCCGGCAAACTTCCTGTATCGGCTAACAAACGTCCAATGACTGTGGATTTTCCGTGGTCGACATGCCCGACTACAACGAGGTGAAATTGCTCACGTTCTATATTCTTCATCTTAATTTCCTTTTTGGGCTACATGTAGCCGTCACGTCGTAGGCTTTCGAGTCCACCACCGTCTTTGTCTTGTGCTCTTCCGGCTCGTTCTGCGATATGGGAAAATTTTCCAGTCCTGAGCTCCTCGAGAATTTCTTTGACATTTCTGGCCTCTGAGGTAACCGGCTGTGTACACGGATAGCAACCCAAACTGCGGTATCGCTTTCCGTCTCCCCGATTAAAGTACAGGTCGGTAACCGGTATGTTCTCGCGATCGATGTATTCCCAAATGTTCAATTCCGTCCAGTCGAGGAGAGGGTGAATTCGGATGTGAGTTCCCGGGGCAAAGTCCGTTTTGAATTGGTTCCACAACTCGGGGGGCTGATCATCGACGTTCCAGTCATTATGCTTATCCCGTGGCGAAAAATAGCGTTCTTTACTGCGGCTTCCTTCTTCGTCTGCCCGTACCCCGACAATAACTCCGGTGTAGGGTTCGCGGTCAGGATCTTGTTCATATTTTCCCGTCGTGTGGTTGAGTCGCCAACGAGTCCAGTCACCGGCTAAAGTATGTTTTAAGGCCTCGGATTTTAGACTTCCACAGCAGGTTAGCCTGTCAACCTTACCTAAAGGAAACGTTTGACCTTCGCGGAGGGCTTGGGTGTTTTGTCCCCAAACCATATTCAGCTTCCATTCCCTGGCCAATTTGTCTCGGTATTCAATCATGGCTGGGATTTTGTACGAGGTGTCAATGTGAACCAAAGGCAGGGGAACGTGGCCAAAAAATGCTTTTCGAGCCAGCCAAAGTAACACGGTGCTGTCTTTGCCAATAGACCATAACATCGCTAAATGTTTGAACTTACGGTAGGCCTCACGAAAGATGAAGACGGACTGAGCTTCAAGCTTATCAAGATGATCCAAGGTTTTCCTCTCTTTGAAACTGAAATTTGGGTTGGACGGCCAAGTGCAAGCCGCACTCTTTGTGTTCGGGGGTTTCCCACCACCAGCGGCCAGCTCGCTCATCTTCGCCGTTAGCAATGGGACGAGTACACGGCGCACAGCCAATACTGGGATACCCCTGGGCATGAAGGGCGTTCACGGGAATCGCATGCCGGTCGATTTCCTCTTCAATTTGTTTTTGTGTCCAAGTTGCCAGAGGATTAATCTTGATGATCTCGAAGCCTGCATCCCACTCCAGCAAGGGGAGTTGTTGGCGTGTGGCAGCTTGGTCTGCCCGTCGACCTGTAATCCAAGCCCGCTTACCCCGCAAGGCACGTTTTAAAGGTTCCACTTTGCGAACCTGACAGCAGGTCTTGCGGTTTTCTAAGCTCTTATAAAAGCCATTGATACCCTGGGTATTCACAAAGGCTTCTACGCTTTCCGCTTTGGGGTAAACGCCTCGAATCGGCAAACGAAAGGTCGACCGGTTGGTTTCCCAAAGCTCGTAGGTTTCGGAATGCAGTCGACCGGTATCTAAGGTAAAAATGTCAATCGCCGTGGGGGGAAGCCCCTGTGCGTCCACGACTTGATCCAAGTACCAAAGCAGGACTTGATCTTCGCGACCTAAGGACGTGGAAAAGGAAAGTTCAGGGTTAAAAGTCTGCAAGGCCCAAACGAAAAGTTCGCTCAGGCTCAAAGTTTTTACTAACTCTTGCCACTCGGGCCATTCCCTAGGGAGGGGTTGCATAAGAATTCCTTTTGAACGGTTGTAGTCTGTCCGTTTGCTAGGTATCATAATCAAACCAATAGATTATGTCAACAATCCAATTTCTAGAAGGGGAATGTCAGATTAGAATTTTCTTAACGCTGGGAAATCTTGGTTGCTCCCCAGGCGTTGTCTGGCCTATGCTTTGGGAATGCGGCAACGTTCAAGACGTGGTGAGTCACAAGTGGAATCAGAAATGGAATCAGAATCGGTAGTTCGTTTATTTTGGCGGCGTTACCGTGGTCTTTTTCTTTTGGGGGTCTCTTTTGTTGGGGTTGAGGCCTTTTGTGATTTGCTTCAGCCGACACTTTTGGCTCGTCTCATTGATGAAGGGGTACGCGAACGTCGCTTGGATTTAATGGTTCATCAGGGACTTTTCATGCTTCTCATCGCAGGGATTGGGGCGGGTGCTGCTTTGATCCGTAACCGGTTGGCCAGTGTTGTATCGCAAAAGTTTGGAGCCGATTTGCGGTCAAAGTTGTTTCGCCGCGTCCAAGGCTACTCACACCGCGAATACACTCGGTTTGAACCGTCGACTTTAGTCACGCGTTTAACGAACGACGTGACCCAAATTCAGAATTTTGTGAATGGGATTATGCGGGTTTTTGCCAAAGCTCCTTTATTGGGTATCGGGGCTTTGGTGATGGCGGCTTTGCTTAACCTCAAACTGTCCTTGATTTTTCTTGTCGTGGTCCCTCTGGTGGCCTTGGCGGGTTGGTGGAATGCCCGGAGAGGGTTCCCCCTGTTTCGCTTGGTTCAAAAAGGTGTCGATCGTGTGAATTCCTTGGTTAGAGAAGTCTTAAGAGGAATCCGCGTTGTCAAAGCCTTTGACCAGTTTGCGACAGAACGACAGCGGTTTGCTGAAGCGAATCTAGCCTTAGCACAGACTTCGACGACGGCAGGACGGGTGGTGGCTCTTTTTAACCCTTTAGTTTCGTTAATTGTCAATTTGGCGATTGTCTTTCTTTTATTTTGGAGTAATTCTTTAGCTGCCCAAGGCCAATTGGAACCAGGAACGATTATCGCCTATGTGAATTATATTACTCAGATTTTATTTGCTTTGGTGATGACTGGATTCGTTCTGATGGTGTTCGTAAGGGCCAAAGCTTCGGTGGAACGTGTAACAGAAATCCTCACAGTTCCCCGTTCTGGCCTAACCGTTTCAGGAAATTTCTGTGCCACATTGGGCAAAATCGAAGCCCGAGATTTGAGTTTTCGCTTTCCTGACTCAGAGACGTGGACCCTTCGAGGTCTTAACTTTACGATGGAAGAAGGTATGCGTGTTGGAATTTTAGGGGCAATGGGGAGTGGCAAGTCGACGTTAGCACGTCTATTGCCGCGTTTTTTTGACCCTGAAGAAGGCGTTTTAATGGCAACAGGCAAACCTCTTCCCAAGTGGGATTTAGGCTGTTTAAGACAACAACTGGCTTGGGTGCCAGAAAAAGCTTTGTTGTTTGGGGGCACCATTCGTGAAAACCTTTTATGGGGACGTGCTGAAGCCGAAGACCACGAATTGGCCCAAGCCTGCGAAATCGCACAAGCCTTAGGGTTCATCGAAAGTTTTCCATTGGGTTGGGATACACCGGTAGGTCAACGAGGGATGACCCTGTCTGGGGGACAAAAACAACGCTTAACTTTAGCCCGAGCTTTGGTCAGAAAACCGGCTTTGCTCATTCTTGATGATTCTTTCAGCGCCTTGGATGCTTGGACAGAGTCCCAAATTTTGAGCGCGATGAAAACTCTTTCGGGTCAAATGACGATAGTACAAGTCTCGCAGAAAGCTTCTTCTGTTCGGCAGTCAGACCTTATCCTTGTGCTGGAACAAGGCCAGCTGGCGGGGGCTGGCACCCACGACCAGCTCAAGAGCAATTGTTCCGTCTACCGCGAAATTCTTTCGTCACAGGGTGTTTCGAATGTCTGACCGCCACCATCCCAGCCATCAATTTACCTCGCGAAGAGAAGCTCGTTTTGCTCCCCCTGTTTCGGCGAAGCGACCATGGCAAACGCTGAAGAGGATGGCTCAGTGGTTTAAGCCACAAAGCCGGTTGATGCTCTTTATGGCATTCGTGGTAATGTTGGACAGCTTGATCGTTTTAACGTTGCCGTGGCTGATGGGGAAAGCCATTGATGCTTTAGGTCATGGGATTGTTTGGCTCCTCGTTGCCTTGCTGTCGGGGTACTTATTGGATGCCTTGTTAAACACGACTCAGCAATGGACGATGGCGGGGCTATCTCAACGTGTTGTTGCCAGTTTACGTACCAGCCTCTTTGCCAAACTGGATCGCTTACCGGTTGCTTTTTTTGATTTTCGTCCTGATGGCGACTTAATGAGCCGGTTTACCAACGACATGGATGCGGTGAGTTCGGCGATCTCGCAATCCACCACCCAGCTTATGACTTCCGTGATTGCGATTGCAGGGTCGTTAACGATGATGTTGCTTCTAAGTCCATGGTTGACCTTGGCGGCTCTTTTGGGGGCTCCCCTGGTGATTTTACTAAGTCGAGTCATTACTTCGCGTACAAGAAAGTTGTTTCAGGATCAGCAAAGGACTTTAGGGCTTTTGAATGGTCATATCGAAGAGACCGTCACAGGTTTTGATATCGTCAAAGCCTTTCACCGAGAAGAGGCTGTGGTACAAGAATTTGAGCGACAAAATACCACTTTAGCTCAAATTGCTGTTCGCGCCCAAACTTGGGCAGGGTTGGCCATGCCTTTAACCAACGTGATTGGTAACTTGAGTTTTGTGGCAGTTGGGGTAACAGGGTCCTGGATGGCCTTTCAGGGCTGGATTACGGTAGGGCTTATCGCCAGTTTTCTGGTTTATTCAAGGCAGTTTGTCCGACCTATTAATGACTTGGCGACCATTTGGAACACGCTCCAAGCCGCCTTAGCCGGTGCTGAACGTGTTTTAGAAATTATGGATGAAGCTGAGGAAGCGGATAACCCTGGTATGGATTGGGAAAACGGCCGGGGAGACGTCGAATTTCAAAACGTTTCCTTTGGCTATGTGCCCGATAATCTTGTTTTACACGAGGTGAGTTTTCATGTGCCTGCGGGCGAAACTTTGGCCCTTGTCGGTGCCACAGGGGCTGGTAAAACAACGGTCGTGAATCTTTTGACCAGGTTTTACGAGGCCAACGAAGGGAAAATTTTACTGGATGGATGCGATGTTAAAGATTATTCCCGTACAAGTTTACGAAAAGCTTTTGGCGTTGTATTGCAGGATACCTTTTTGTTCTCAGGGACAGTACGGGATAATCTTAGTTATGGATCCCCAACGGCGAGTGATGCCGAGGTGGAAAGAGCTGGGCTCTTATCCCATGCCGATGCCTTTATTCGGCGGCTTCCCCACGGGTATGATACCCTTTTGACGGAAGGTGGAGCTCAACTCAGTCAGGGACAACGACAGCTTTTGGCCATTGCCCGGGTGGTTTTGATGGACCCTCCCTTATTGATTCTGGATGAAGCCACCAGCAATGTCGATACCCGGACCGAGTTGCAATTACAGCAAGCGATGCTGTCGTTAAGAAAAAACCGCACGAGTTTTGTCATTGCTCATCGGCTTTCTACGATTCGGGAAGCCCATACAATTCTGGTTTTGGACCAAGGGCGTGTGGTTGAGCGGGGTAACCATGACCAATTATTGCAAAAGGGTGGGGTATACG
>DAIDJJ010000058.1:0-14693 GCA_027451385.1 Spirochaetales bacterium
ACCAGTCCTTTAAAGCCATCCTTGAACAATTGGATATTTTGGGACGCTTTGAACAAGAAATTACCAGTGCGATGAGTGAACAAAATGAAGGTTCGCGGCAAATCCTCGAAGCCACGAGTCAGATTAATGCTGTGACAGCAAAAGTACGGGGAAATTCCTCTGAAATGCTGGATGGTAGCAGAACCATCACCAGTGAAATGCAGAAACTCCTCGAGGCTACCGAACAGTTGCGAAGCAACATCGAGACGATCTTGGAAGATTCCCGTGCCATCAATCAAACCGTCGAACAAGTAGAAGGCTTTAGCGCCAAGAACAGTCAACTCGCGCAAGAGTTGAAAACCGCCATGAAGGTTTTTCAGCTTTAAAACTTAAGTCTGAGCTCCGCTTCAGTCTTTGGAAAGGGTGTCGCGAAAACTCGACCAAGCGTCATCTTGTTCCTTTTCGGAATAATGGCGACTCACGGTTCGGGAGTGAGTACTCTTTTCAGGTTTGACCGAAGGCTTTTCAGAGGATTCCCCCGGCTTGGTTGTCCGGGCAGCTGTGAGCCGTCGCTCTTGCCACTCTCTTTGCCGAATTTTGCGTTCTTCTGGGGTCAAATTTTCTAAGGGTTTATCTGCAGTATCCTTTGAACGCGCCGCCTCCCCCTTGAGACCTGTCCCTAAAGCTACGCGGATTGAAAGGGGTTTGACCGAGCCCAGCTTCAGTGAAGCAAAGGTTTCCGCTTGCGCCTTGTATTGACCTGTCAGCCGTTTCCAAAATTGGGCCAAGACATTCAAATGACGAAACGCCGATTCGTACAACTGAAGGACATCGATTCCATACACTTCTTGCAAAGCACGGATTTTCATCGTCCCTGGCTTAAATAACTGCTCCATCAAGGCTTTCATCTCATCGACAGAACCCAGCTGTAACGTCGTTTTCCCAAAGTGAATCAGGGCTTCTGCCAGCAATTTGGGATGCTCAAACAATTCTCCCACCAAGGTATCATTCTTTTCCGTCCATTCTGAAAGGGCGTGCTCAAGGTTTTCTTTGTTGACAAAAGTGAGGTCCCCGGTTCGGTTCGAGGTTCTCACCAGGCGGACCATTCTATTCGCAAAGTCTTGCCAAGCTAGGTTTTGAAGAATTTCAAAACGTTTCACAAAAAACTGGTACAAATTATCCCGGTGAATTAACCCGGCTTTGAGCACAACCACGGGGGACAAGCCTGTTTTTTGGGGATTGGTCATGAACTGTTGCCGAAATTCTTCCTGCAAGCCGGAAAACTTTTCTCCGTATTTTTCAGCAAACAAAAGTCGGGCATGACCCTCTAAATCCTTTTCAGGCACCAGAACTTCTTTATCTTTGAGAACCAATTGCTCCATTTGGCGTAAATCTGTCTGTCGCTCTGCTAAATCTTCTTTTTGACGGCGAAGTTCCTCCAATTGATTTCCTGTATAGAGACGAAAAAACTCAGCCGCTTGAAAGAAGGCCTTATCGAGATGAAGTTTACGCTCGGCGACCAAATCTTCACGTTGCCGAATGATCGCTTCCGTCAGAGTTTTCCAAAAACCCAAGTCTTTTTCGTCAACTTTTCGCGCTAATTCATTTAAAGAAATGTTCAGCCAGCGGGAGAGCAGGGTTAAGACTTCAGGGTTTTTTAAAGACAACCGCAATTTGGCCACCGAAAAGCTCAAAAGCAGATTCATCGTCTGGCTTGTTGCTAAGATCTTTTCTTCCTGCAAAGTCAGCAAAAGCAAGGATTCCTCTTTGACGAGTTCTTCAAAGCCCAATTTTGAAATGCTTTCAGGCGGTAGGGCTTGAAGATAGTCCACAGGAAGTGTTAAGTCCCGTGATTTTAATAAGGCTAAGGTTAAAAAAGGATTATTGGGGTTTTCGCAGGCTGTTTGGATCAAATCTTGTAAAAAAGCAAACCAAAAGCGTTTTTCGCCTTCGGCACAAAGCACAATTTTATCGGGGATACGTTCACCTTTATTGTTCTTTTTGTAGGTAAGAGTCCCTAACTTTGCTGCTTTGAGTCGGGTCACCAAGTTGACCATTTCGGTTTCTACATGAGGAAATTGCCCAAGCCGAGCCCCAACAAAACTATCAAAATCCACAAAAGGACGCCAAGAATCGCACAGCTGATGAAAGAGGTCTCGTTGAGCGGGGGCCGTTACACCAAATTGAGATAACAGTTCCTCTCGCTGACGTTTGTCAAAGCGAATGTACGGAGGCGGCTGAGTCACATTTTCATTCATAGGGTTTATATTACAACTGACGCCCACAAGCTTCAATCACTCAAGCCCTGACGACCCATTTGTCTTGAACAAGTCTGGCAACGCCAGTAGTATGGGACAGATGAGTTCTCCCCCCTCCCCTCAAGACCAATTTATCGGCAATGACAAACATTTGAAGGTTCTTCGCCAGGCTTCTGAAGCCAAAGATGCCTCTTTATGGCATCAGTTTATCAATTCCATGGGGCCTCGTTTTCGCGCCGATTTGCGGGGGGCCGACTTAGAAGGGTTTTGGCTGGTAGGGTTTCGACTTATTGGAGCCCGTTTAGATGGCGCAAACCTCATTAAAGCCGACTTAACGGAAGCAGATTTAACGCGAGCCTCTTTGGGAGGAGCTAAGCTTCAGGATGCCGTGCTGACCAGAACCAAGCTTTCCCCCACAAAAGTCAAAGTCATCGCAAACCGCGAACAAACCCCACTCGACGAAACCCAACGTCGACGTCTGCGTCTAGAAAAACTCGAAAAGTCTGCTCAAGCCCTTCTTAAAGATCGAGAACAAAAAGAAGAGGCCCTGAAAGCTCAACAAGCCAGAGTGCGTGCCAAGAACTCACCGGTTCCTTTTCAGGCCGAACGCCGAGATCAAGACTAACCAAGTTCGGCTAAAACCAGCCTATTTCGCCCCCCCTCTTTGGCTCGGTACAAGGCTTCGTCAGCTCGGCGAATTAAATCATTAGGCCGTTCTGCTTTTTCGGTCTGAAGTTGAGCCAGACCAAAACTGACTGTTACGGGTATCTTTTGACCGTTCATTGTAAAGGAGAAATCCGCAATCGTCTGGCGAACACGTTCACAGAGAATAACCGCCTGATCCAGGGCGATTCCTGTCAAAATAAATCCAAATTCTTCTCCGCCATAGCGGCCAATGGGATCACCTTTTCGTAGGCTCGCGGTCAAAATCCGAGCGATTTCTTTCAGGACATAATCCCCAGCCAAGTGCCCATATTGATCGTTTACCCGCTTAAAGTGATCAATATCCATCATCGCATAAGCAACAGGTAAGTTTTTTCGGGTGGCATTGTAGATTTCTTTATCCAGCAATTCAATGATTAGCGCGTGGTTATACAGCCCGGTTAAACTATCTTGCATCGCCATGGCTAATAGACGGTCTTGATATTCTTTATAGCGCAGGGCAGAATGCACCCTCGCCACGATTTCCACTTCATCGAGGGGTTTTTTGACATAATCAAAAGCTCCGCCCTCCAGGGCTTCCCGGACATCTTCGCCTTTGGTCCGTGCCGTCACCATCAAAACCGAAATGGGTTTTGTTAACGCATTTTGTTTGAGAAGTTTAAGGACATCAATCCCATTGATTCCGGGCATCATCACATCTAACAGAATCAAGTCCGGGGAATGCTGAATGGCCATCGGCAGGGCATCCAAACTATTGGTGGAGGAAAGAAATTCGAAACCTTCACGCTCCAAGATCCCTTTCAGCAATTTAATATTGAGCACACTATCATCAATCGCCAGAATTTTTTTACCTTGACTTTCTAGATTCAGCAACACGGACTCCTCGTAAAAAAGTGCCTTATATTTTAGGCTTGCCTTTGTCCAGTTGGCAAGGGAAAAAGCTGAGAGAGTTCAGTTTTTGCCGTCTGCCAAATTTTTCGATGAACAGTTGGTAGAGCCAGAGCTTCTACTTCCTCTGCCGTGTACCACTGACCTTGCCAGAGCGGAGGCAAGGGAGGCTCGTCGAGCAGGCATAATTCCGGTAGAAGGGTATCTTTATACCTTGTGTACGTATGGAGGAACCGTCCCAAGCTGAGACCGGCCTTCGTCTCCACCAATTTAGGAGGAAAGGACCAAAGTTTAGAAAAACGTCCCGACAAGGGGTGAGCAAGAAAAACCTGGAGAGACGCTGATTCCACGCCACGCCAACAGACCAGGAGGGGAGTTGTTTTTTCGTGAATATGACGAACCGGGCGAGCGGGAATATGGGAGGTTTGTTGAAGCTGATGAGCCTGACAGACCTCCGCCAAAGGGCACTTTTCACAATCAGGAAGGCGAGCACGGCACACTTGTTGACCTAAATGCATAAGAGCCAAATTAAAGTCACGACTGGAAAACAAGCGAAAAGCTTGCTGGGCCAAAACTTTTAGAGTTCGTTCGGTTTCTTTTGTCCATTGGGGCCAGGCATACAGTCGTTGAAAGACACGTTTTAAATTGGCATCCAAAGTCAAACTGGGTTGCTGAAAGGCAAAACTCGCCAAGGCGGCAGCTGTATAAGGGCCAATACCTGGTAGTTGACGAAGCTCCTCTTCCGTGGTGGGAAAAGGCTCAGGTCCCCGTTTGGCTAAAACTTGAGCCGCTTTCCATAGGTGCACACCCCGGCTGTAATACCCCAAACCTTCCCATTCTCTGAGAACTTCCGACTCTTGCGCTGAAGCGAGGGTTTTTACGGTCGGCCAACGTTTTAACCATCGTTCATACCGAAGGGGGACCGCCGTCACGACAGTTTGTTGCAACATCACCTCAGAGATCCAGATTTCGTAGGGGTCACGGGTCTGGGACCATGGATACAGGATTTGATGGGACTCCCACCAAGTAAAAAGTTGCGTTAGGTAGATGGATAAATTGGAAAAAGCTAAGCTCTCAGTCATGGGCAGGATGAAGAATCCAAACCAACTGGCCGCAACCCGGCATAAACCCTTGGGGGAAGTCTAACGCGGCCACCGTCGCTGTATGAAAATTCAAGTCACGATGAACTTGAGGGGGGGTGAGGTAGGCGGCTAAAAGAGAGATAAAAGGATTATGACTAAAAACGGCAATTCGTTCCCGTCCCCTTTTGATCCACGAGGACAACTCTTCAAAGGCCTCGGATAGTTGTGCATCTGGAGTTAAGGCTGAGCTAATTTGAAGCTCAGAGGAATTTGTTTCCATAAAAATCTTGGCCGTGCTACGGGCTCGGGCATAAGGACTCGAAAGAAAAACTTGTGGGGCCATTCCCCGCTGATAGGCTTGGTTCGCCACCGTTTGGGCACTCAGAATGCCCCCTTCTGAAAGCTCACGAAACGCATCCCCTTCGGAGTGGTAACTCTGAGCCTTGGCATGGCGAACCAAGTACAATGTCATCTTCCGTACAACCTCGTCAGATCTTTCAGTTTGTGAGCCAGCATTTCATCCAGCTGACCCTGGGCCAAACGCCAGGACCAATTGCCCCCCAGCGTCGAGGGTGTATTCATTCTGGCCCAAGACGGCAAATCTAGCAAGTCCTGAGCAGGTATTACCGCATAGACTGCCGTAGAAGCCACGGCGGCTCGGACAAAACCCCAAGCAATATTCGCAGAATGGTCGTAAATATAGTCGCGTGAATACGTTTGATCTTCGGGTTTTGCGGCTTCCCACCAACCGCGAATGGTATCATTGTCATGACTACCGGTGTAGACCACACAATTCGTCGTAAAATTGTGGGGCAAAAACGGGTTATTCCCTGAAGCCCCCGCTTCGTTCGAGTCAAAAGCGAACTGAAGAATTTTCATTCCTGGGAAGGCAAAAGCGTCCCTCATCTGTTCCACTTCGGGAGTAATAACACCCAAGTCTTCGGCGAGAATCGGCAACTGCCCCAAACGACGTTTTACCTCGGCAAACAATTCTAAACCAGGAGCCTTGACCCAACGTCCTTGAATGGCATTCTCCGCCCCAAAGGGAATTTCCCAATACGCTTCAAAGCCCCGAAAGTGATCAATTCGAATGATATCCACAAGTTTTAATGTCGCCTGAATGCGTCTGATCCACCACTCGAACCCCGTGGTTCGTAAGTGGTCCCAATTGTAGAGCGGGTTCCCCCAAAGTTGTCCGGTCGCCGAAAAATAATCCGGGGGGACACCGGCGACAAAAAGGGGTTCACCTTCTTCATTTAAGAGGAAAGAGTCCCGATTGGCCCAGACATCCACCGAGTCTGCCGCGACAAAAATGGGAATATCCCCGATGATTTGAATTTCTTTTTGATTGGCATAAGTTCTCAAGGCAAGCCATTGCCGAAAAAACCAAAACTGAAGAACTTTTTTGATCTCAATGGCGGCTGAAAGTTTTTTTCTCCAGGCAGCTTCGGCTTTGGGGGTTTTCAGGCGGATATCGCGGTCCCAATAATTTGACCACATTTTTCCCCAGGCCCCTTCAGCGTCCGCTTTCTTTTGGAAATCTTCTTTAACCGCCATAAAAAGGGCGAAGTCCTCGAGCCACAAAGCTTCTTCATTTAAAAATAGCTCATAGTCTTCCCGATCTTTCTCAGTTGCTTTCGCCAGAAAATTCTTTGCCGCTAGTTCAAGCAAGGGCATTTTCCACCAAATGACCCAACCATAGTCTGCCTTTACCGGATCAAAGGCGGGAACCTCAGTAAGTTTTTCTGCCGGAAGCCAACCTTCTTTCACTAAGGTTTCTAAGCTAATTAAAAGAGGATTCCCCGCAAACGTAGAAAAAGAGGCATAAGGGGAGTCTCCATAACCGGTGGGACCTAAGGGCAAAACTTGCCAGAGCTTTTGTCCTGACTTCTCGAGGAAGTCAATAAATTCATAGGCGGATGTTCCCAAGTCCCCAATTCCGTAAGGCCCCGGCAAGGAAGTAGGATGTAACAGTACCCCGCAACGCCGTTGATTCCCCATGCGAAACTCCTCTCTAAGCCAGCTTTTAAGCTTGGCCGTGACAATGCTTATATTTTTTACCACTGCCGCAATAGCAGGGTTCATTTCGACCTAATTTAGGACCTTCCCGGGTAATGGTTGTCGGAACGACGACACCTTTATCGTAAAACCAGCGGCCATTAACCTTTTTAAACTCGGCAATTTCATGATAGGTATCTTTTAAACCTCGTTGAGAATACGAAGCGATAAATTCTACCTTTCCCCAGTCATCCGAAACTCCACCCTTATCCTTAGAGAGGATTTTGAGTCCAAGCCAGTTCGACTCACGGCTCCACTTCCGCGTCTCTTCAATCGAGACTTCGTCTCGCTGATCACGCTCATGCGTTGACTCAATAAACTCAATTTCCCCTTTGGCGTAGGCTGTGTAACGAGCCCGCATCAAGGCTTCGGCCGTGGGGGCTTCTACTTTACCTTGAAGAATAGGCTGACAGCAGCTATCAAACATGAGACCAGAACCACAAGGACACTTTTCCATGATCAAACTCCTGGCCTACTTTACCCTTCACGAGTCAAAAAAGAAAAGAGGCCTCAAGAAGCGGCTCGTTCAGGGATTTTCATTATACACACGTGTGTTTATTCTGACAAGCCCGAATTATTTTAAAAATATGGAGGCACCTGTTAAATACACTAAGATAGTGGCAATATCGGTGAAAGCCAAAACCAAAGGACCTGCCGCCACACGCAATTCGAGTTTAAAAAGCCGAACAAGATACGGAAAAGATAAACCAATAAGACCAGCGTTAAATACTGCGAAAACTACTGCAGCTCCAATGATCAGAGGTCCCCAACTTCCCGGCTCTAAAAAGCTGGCTAAAAGACCCACCAAGAGACCTAAGGGCAACCCGAGAAAACTCCCCATTAGGGCTTCACGCAAGGCCATAACCCCAAAAGAGCGCCGTTCTAAAGCCGGCTTATGGGTTTCTTGGAAGCCCAGAGTCATCGACTGAATTGCTACACTTTCCCCCAAAGCAAGGACAAGAGCAATAAAAAAGGAAAGAAGAATGTTTTTTTCTAAGGAGGCGGCATACAGGCTGGACAACCACGCACAAACAAAGCCACTGGTCACTGTCGCGAGTAGCCAGGGAAAACGCCCCCAAAAGACAGCCCCCCACCGCTGTTGACCTAACGATTCCAAACGCACACCAATCGTTTGAAAAATTTCCTCTACCCGAAGCTTGTCGGTAAAATCGACGTCTTGACCTGTGAGAACTTTAAGATCAATGACTCCTTGCACACGATCACAGGTATCAACAACAGGCAAAGAGAGATATTTATGCTTCGAAAATTGCTTGGCAGCATCCACGAGCGGAACATCTTCGCGAACCGTTACTAGGGATCCTTGCGCCATATCCTTTAAAAGCCTTTCGGGTGGCGAAACTAAAAAACGCCGAACTGGGACAACACCCTTGAGACGATTCGCCTCATCAACCGTATAAAAATAGAAGATTTTTAAGTCATCCCCAAGTTTCCGTACGGTTTCGATGGCTTGGGCGCAAGTAAGATTCTCCGACAAGGTAAGAAAATCATGATGAAGAAAATCTTTGACGGGGCGTTGATAGTGTTCAGGGTCCGTTTTTGCCATACTTTCACCATAGTCAGGCCGCGTTCAGGAATCAAGGAAAACTAGCAAATCAGGGTCGCTTGACGAAGGTCGACCGAAGTCCTAATGTAACCTTACCGGTTTAACGGTTTTTATGTCTGATTCATCTTTCACCAAGCGCATCCGGCGTCTTTTTTTCGGCCCGGAAAAAACGATTGATCAAAAGACTTTTCACACAATGGCCCTCATCGCGTTTTTTGCGTGGGTAGGGCTGGGCGCAGATGGTCTGACTTCCTCCTGTTATGGTCCCGATGAGGCCTTTCGTGCTCTAGGTACCCATACTTCTTTGGGCTTATTTGTCGCCCTAGCCGCAGCCTTTACCATTTTTACGATTAGTTTAAGCTACTCTCAAGTCTTGGAAGCCTTTCCGACGGGTGGTGGTGGCTACCTCGTTGCCAGCAAGCTCCTTTCCCCCACCGCAGGAATGATTTCAGGTACCGCATTGGTCATTGACTACGTTTTGACGATCGCGGTGTCCATTGCCAGCGGCGCAGATGCCCTGTTCAGTGCCCTCCCGGCGGTCTGGATGCCTTATAAACTTGTTTTTGAATTTTTTGTCCTTGGTCTGCTCTTATGGATGAACCTTCGTGGCGTCAAGGAGTCTATTCTTCCTCTGATTCCGATTTTTGGAACCTTTGTCATTACCCATGCCATCTTGATCGGAAGCGCTTTTGTCGTCCATGCCAGCGATGTAGGAAGGCTCAGTCACATGGCTGGAAAAGACCTCAACCAATCGATTCAAACTCTGGGGCTTTTTGGTGCGCTTTTACTGGTTCTCAAGGCCTTTACAATGGGCGCCGGAACGTTTACTGGGATAGAAGCTGTCAGTAACGGCATGTCGGTTTTGCGAGAGCCGAAGGTAAAGACAGGAAAGCGAACCATGTTTTATATGGCTCTTTCCTTGGCCGTCACTGTCCTAGGCCTCTTTGCGGCCTATATTTTGTTTGACCTCAAACCCCAGGATAATTTAACCCTCAATGCCGTCTTAGTCGCCGCTTTGTCAGGAAAGTGGGGACAATGGGGACATATATTTAGCATCCTGACACTGGGTTCCGAGGCGGTTTTGCTTTTTGTGGCGGCACAGACCGGGTTCATTGGTGGCCCTCAAGTGGTAGCGAATATGGCGAAAGACCGCTGGCTTCCCACGCGCTTTGCCGCTCTTAGTGACCGCTTGGTTTCCAAAAATGGTCTTTTTTTGATGGCGATAGGGGCGGCTATTGTCTTGTTTCTGAGCCAAGGGTCCGTAGACATCCTGGTTATCTTGTACAGTATCAATGTTTTTATCACCTTTGTTTTGTCTCAATCTGGTATGATCATTCACTGGAAAAACCAGCGAAAGACAACTAAGCACTGGCTCCGAAAGATCTTAATCAATACCATAGGTCTCCTAGTCAGCCTTTTCATTTTGATTTCCGTGGTGATTCTGAAGTTTCAGGAGGGTGGCTGGGTGACGCTTCTTGTCACCACTCTTGCCATTATCGGGGCTTGGTCCATTCGCCGCTATTATCAACGAACGGAACGCCGCTTGGCGCGACTCAATGTTTTGCCTCAAGCAGTGCTGAAAGAGCTTGCCTCTGAACCAGAACCCCCCACCAACCGGGAAGGGCGCGCACGTCCTGGTGAAGGTCGAACGGCAGTGTTATTGGTCAGTGGTTTCAATGGCATGGGTCTTCATACCTTTTTTCAAATTCCCCGACTATTCCCAGGGGCCTTCCACAAAATTGTCTTTGTCCAAATTGGACTCATTGACGCCGGTAACTTCAAGGGTATGGCCGAAATTGAACATCTCAAAATTTCCACTGCCGACAGTTTGTCACGCTACGTGACCTATGCCCAACGTCATGGTTGGGAAACGGAATCGTACTCGGGTTTTTCCACCGATGTTCTCGAGGCCTTTGAAAAGTTGTTGCCCTCCATCCAATCCGCCAACCCTGAAGCTGTCTACTTCGCTGGAAAATTGGTTTTTGACCCAGAGCCCGTCCTTTCTCATTGGCTCTTCAACAACTTGGTCGAAGAGCTTCAACGTCGGTGCGCCCGTGAGGGGTTACCCTTTGTGGTGATGCCAGTCCGTGCCTAACGAACTTCGTTGGTTAAATCCTCACCACGTTTACCAGCTACCCATTCCGCCATATTCTCGAGTGTCGTTTCTGCAATGTTGCCCAAAGCTTCTTTGGTTAAAAAAGCCATATGGCTGGTAACCAAAACATTCGGGAACGTCATCAAACGGGCTAAGATATCGTCTGTCACAACCGAAGCAGAATAATCCTCAAAAAAATACTGACTTTCTTCTTCATAAACATCGAGTCCGGCAGCCCCCACTTGACCAGAGATCAGTCCACGAATTAAGGCTTGGGTATCAACCAGAGCACCACGGCTTGTATTGATAATCATCACCCCGGGTTTCATGGTTACGATGGCTGCATCATTGATTAAGTGGTGCGTTTCTGGAGTGAGCGGCAAGTACAGGGAAATTATATCAGACTCCCGAAACAGGGTGGGCAAATCCGTAAAGAGGCCCCCCCGCGCTTCCAGCTCTGCATCACGAGACCGGTTGTAAATCAGGACTTTGCAACCAAAACCTTTGAGAATTTCGAACGCACAACGACCAATTTTTCCAATTCCGACGATCCCCACCGTTTTGCCATGCATATCGAAGCCAACCAAGTGATTCAGCGAAAAGTTGCCATCCCGGATTCGGTTGTACGCCTGGTGGGTATGTCGGTTTAAAGACATCATTAAAGCTACAGAATGCTCGGCCACGGCATAAGGCGAATAGGCCGGAACACGAGTCACGGCAACTCCTAGTCGATGGCAAGAAGGTAAATCAACATTATTAAAACCGGCGCATCTTAAAGCAATGTGACTGACTCCCAGTTGATGCAAGGCCAGAACCACGTCTTCTGTGACGCGATCGTTAACAAAAACGCACACCGCCTGAAATCCGGCAGCTAAAGATACTGTCTCGGAAGTTAACTTGGCTTCAAAAAAGGTTAAGGCAAAGCGATCACGGTTTTGCTTCCTCAGTGCCTCTTCCATGTAAGGCTTAGAATCAAAGACGGCCAAACGCGGCCTTGGGTCAACTTTGGAGGCTTGAAGATCTACCAAACGAGCTGTTTGAACCCTTAAATACTTTGACAATTCTGCGATAAGGTGTTGGGCAAATTGGGGCTGTTCTGCCAACAGCTGAAGAAACATCTCTCGGGAGATTTCTCCTAGGCTGACTTGCCCCCTTGCTGACAAGGTCGCCGAACGGGGTTCTTGGCGCAATAGGCTCATCATTCCCGCCAGCTCCCCCCTACCAAGTCGAGCAATTTCAATTTCATTTTGTTCGGTTGTGGTTTTGAGGACTCTCAGCTCTCCTTCTAAGACGAGGTACATACAATCCCCTGGCGCATTTTCCTGGCAAAGGATTTGACCGTCTTCCAAAGAGACCAAACGCATTTGACGGAGCATGAGTTCGAGAACCTGATCTCCAAGACTTGCCAACAAGGGTTCCTTTTTTAAGAAATCAATTCGCTGATCCGCCACCTCAGACTCCTTGTTCGAATTTGTATTCTGAGAAAAATCCTTTACTATATAGCATAGACCTGTAAACCTGAGGAGTGTGCTGTGCAGACGAAACGAAAATTTGATGTCAGTGCAGAGGACCTACACATCATTTTAGCGAAATTGGAACAACTTCATCATGTCCGCGATTTGAACACGCTGTTAGATGCCTTGCTGACAGAGTCACGGCACATGGCACACGCCGATGCGGGGTCCATCTTTCTGGCAGAAGGAGACGTTCTCAAGTTCAGCTATGTTCAAAACGACACCCTCTTTCGTAATGATTTTCTCTCAAACAAATACATTTACTCAAACCAAACGGTCTCAATTGATCTGACTTCGTTAGCAGGTTATGTGGCCAAAACTGGGGAATCTTTGATCATCGAAGATGCGTATTCGATTGACCCCCAAAAACCTTACACGTTTAATGCCACTTTTGATGACATTTCTCAGTACAGAACCACGTCCATGCTGATTGTTCCCCTCACGACGAGTAAAAACGAACGATTGGGGGTACTGGAACTTATTAATCGAATCAATGACCAAGGTGAGTCGATTCCCTTTAGCGAATATGAGAAAAACTTAGTTGCCCTTTTTGCCTTTTATGCCAGTGTTGCCATCGAACGAGCCCTGCTTTTGCGAGACGTCGTGCATAAAATGTTGAAGATGACCCAGATTCGCGACCCCGAAGAGACCCAGCCGCATGTGGAGCGAGTCGGCGCGTATTCCGTCGAAATTTATCAACGCTGGGCAGAACGTCACGGGGTCCCCCACGACGAAATTGTCACCTTTCGCGACGTTCTAAGCACGGCAGCCATGCTTCACGACATTGGTAAGGTGGGTATTGCTGACCGAATCTTACAAAAGAATGGTCCCCTCACCGAGGAAGAATACGAGCAAATGAAGTGGCATGTCGTCTATGGGGCTGAGTTTTTTCGCAATCCCCATTCTGAATGGGATAGTCTAGCCTATGAAATCACTTTGAATCACCACGAAAAGTGGGATGGTAGCGGTTATCCCGGAATTGGCCGCAATGACCCCCTCACCGTTGAGAAGCGCCCCGGGAAAAAAGGGAATGCCATCCCGTTATCAGCACGAATTGTCGCCCTGGCAGATGTGTACGATGCCTTGATCAGCAAACGTCCTTATAAAGATCCCTGGGAAGAAGATAAAGTCCTACATCACATTCGCGGACAATCTGGTAAACATTTTGACCCTGACATCGTGGAAATCTTCTTTGAAATTTACGACATCATTCGAGCCATTCGCTCGAAATGGGAAAAGTAATCAATACCTAATTACGATTCCATCAATTTTCGAATGATTTGAGCATTATCCAAAAGCGACGAAAGGCTACGGTTGTCATGAAGACGACTGATGGCTCGGGCAAAAAGGTTCGACACATTGGCAGAAGTGTACCAGGGGCGATCTAAAAGACGTTCATCGTGATAAACCGCATTGGTTCCGATGATACGATGAAACAGGCCCTGTTCAAAGGCTTCATCAAAATATTTGATCGCGTCGCCAGTGAAAAGCGGAAGACTGATTCCCGCGATGATCTTTTTGGCGCCCATCTCAGTCAACAACTTGAAGGCTTTGATCAGAGTGCCGCCTGTCCCCAAAAGGTCATCGGCCATGAAAACGTTTTTATCTCGCACATCGCCCAACAATTTGGTGTCGGTGATGTTGGATTCTCCGGCACTGATGCTGAGTTTGGAGTAGTCTCGTTCTTTGTACAACATGGCTAAAGAACGGGACAAACAAGAGGCGTAAAACTTATTTCGGTCGACAGCCCCCGTGTCGGGCGAAACGATGACAAGGTTGGGGTCTTTTAAATCAATCAAGCCGTGTAACCGGGTCAAAATTTGATAGCTGGCGTGAAGATTTTCTAAATTTAATTTAATAAACGTGTTTTCAATTTCTTTGGAGTGAATGTCGAGCGTGAGGATTCGCTCGACGCCCATGTTCTCGAGAATTTGACCGAACCGGGCGGCGGTCAGACCCTCACGACCTTTTTTCTTGTGCTGACGGGCATAAGGATAGGCTGGCAACACCACGGTCACACTCACGGCCCCCGCTTGTATGGCGGCATCGACGGCCGTCATCAAACAAACCATGTGGTCGTTAATGCTTAACTGATACCGTTCTTCAGAATTGTGAAATTTGACAGGGTATGTATTGGCTATGTCTTGTACAATGAACAAGTCCATTCCACGAATGGAAATACCTATCTCGGTTTTAAACTCACCATTGGCAAAACGGGTAAAATTGGCGGGAACTACAAAGCGCGGCTGGCGATAGGCATACACCGAACCTTCATGATCCCCTTCATTGGAGTGCAAGTCGTAGTCAAAATTCATCTGGCGGGTGATTTCTTCTTTGGTAAGATTGTACACCCTCGACAAAGAAGCTGTCTTTTTTTCGAAGCGTCTGTGGTAGATATACTTGAGGTGGGAAATCACTTCTCCGGCGAACGCCTTGCCACCCGGGCAAGCCAGGATGCCCAACGTCGTAGATCGGTTGAAGTTCATGGGCAAAGGTTACCAGAAAGGAGGCCCTCCGGTCAATCCAAAAAAACGGTTCAAGCTCTGAGAAACGTGCCGGCATCCTTTTATTGCGTACGTGCTTTCATTTCTT
>DAIDJJ010000059.1:0-14645 GCA_027451385.1 Spirochaetales bacterium
ACATCGATCATAAAGTCAAACAGATGGTTCAAAAAGTTGACCACCTCTTCTGGGGTCCGCTTTTCGGCATAGCCGGTAAAGTTGCGGATATCCAGAAATAAAACGGTCACCGGCAGGTTCTCGCTCAACAGTTCCTGGGGTTGATCCAGAAGCTTTTGCACGACAGCTGGCGAGACGTGCTGGCCAAAAAGGTTCATGACGCGATTTTTGTCTTCGAGACTCCTCCAAGCGGCAAAAACACTGGCTCGAACCCGGGCACTGACAAACGCCGATAAGATGCCCGCCAACAACAAAAGACCATCACGGAGGATCATCAAAGCAAAGTCTGTGGTGTGGGGGGGTAAAAAGCTCAGCCCCACCCCCAAATACTCTAGACACGCTACGGCCGACGTAAATAACGAGAGTCCAGGGTTCATCCTCAGGGCAGAAAGGATAATGAATAAAAAATATAAGATGTAAAAAGGGCTGTCCAAGGCCGCGACAGGGGTAAAGCTACGCGCCGCCACGACCATGGCAATCGTGGGAATCGAGGTTTCTAACAAAGCATTACCAAAGCGGGCAAAGTTGGGGAGGGTGTACCCGGTCTTAAGACTGCGGGTTAAAAAACTGAAGTACAGGATTTCGTAGAGGGTAAACATCCCCGAACCTAAAAAGGAAGGTAAGGTCGGAAAGCGATGGGAAAAAAGCTCATCCAACCAGCGGGGCGAAAGCAGGTGGAGAAGGGTATTGGTGATCAGAAAAAGGCCCAAAACGGCCAAAATGAGTGCGGAACGTTGACGTTCGCTCCGGATCATTTGAGCTTCGCCTTCATTTTCAAAGCTATGTAACCAAGTGTGCGGTGTCATAGGTTGAGTTTAGCCTATGGAGGTGAGTTTAGCCTATGGAGGCTGGACAGTCGAGAAGGGTTTTTCGTATTCTTCGCCTATGTCATTTTGGAGTACCTTGCCGCCGGCTTTTCGTGTGCTGGCCCCGATGGAAGATGTGACGGATAAAGTGTTTCGTCGGCTGGTTGCGGACCATGGCGAGCCCGAGGTGCTGTTTACAGAATTTACAAGTGCTGAATACCTGTGCTCCCCAAAACCCGAAAAAGCCCTGGTCCGCCTCGAAACCTACGAAGGTGAGTTCCTCCGCCGGCCCTTGGTGGCCCAAATTTGGGGAGGCAACCCAGAACAAATGTACAAAGCGGCCCGCTTGACCGCCGAACTGGGTTTTGCCGGGGTCGACATCAATATGGGGTGTCCGGTCAAGAAAATCTCACGGAAAGGCGCCTGCAGTGCGCTCATTCGCATGCCCGCAGTGGCTTTAGAATTAATTCAGGCGGTCAAAGAGGGGGCCCGTTCGGTGGCACCTCAAATGGGGATTAGTGTTAAAACCCGGTTGGGCTGGAATAAAGTCGAGACCCAGGAGTGGTGTGGTTTCCTGTTGGAACAAGACTTGGATGCCTTGACCGTTCATGGGCGAATTGCCAAGCAAATGTCAGAAGGTTGGGCCGATTGGAACGAGATTGCCAAAGTGGTTCAACTGCGGAATGCCGGGGGCTGGAAGACAAAAATCCTCGGGAATGGTGATCTGACCCGGGTTCAGTTCGAAGAACGGCTCCAGCAATCCGGTGTCGATGGCTTGATGATTGGTCGAGGTGTGTTTTCGGATATAGGGATTTTTCGCCGTGAAGGCTACAGACCCTACGAATCGTGGACCCGGGATGAAAAACTCGACTTGTTGGAACGCCACATCCACGACCATTTTGAGGCGTGGGGACGTTCCAAAGATTACGAAAAGCTGAAAAAGTTTTTTAAGGTCTATACGGTGGGCTGGGAGACAGCCCTCGAACTTCGTGCCCAATTGATGGCCACCCACCGCCACGAAGAAAGTCTGGCTGTGTTGGCTGCTTACCGAAAACGGCTGATGGTTTCGCCATAGAGCTTTTCGATCTTGAGCGCCATTTTGGCCGCCGTCCAGTTTTGAGCGTACTGGTAAGCCTCCTCGGACTTCGCCCGGTACAAGGCGGGGTCTGTCAGCAAACGAATCACCGCTTCTGAAAATTGTTCTAAATCGTCGTCGACCATAAAGCCGCCGTGATCGCCGTTCATCACTTCTTTGGTGCCCATTAAGCCGATGGCCACCGCCGGAGTATGGCACATCATCGCTTCGATGGTCACCAAACCTTGGGTTTCTGTTTTCGAAGCAAAGGTAAAAACGTCCGCCAAAGAATACAGGTGCTTGAGGTCTTTACGGTCTACATAACCAAGGCAGAGCACCAGGTCCTCAAGATTGCGGTCTTTGATTTTGGTCTTGAACTCGTCAAGGTAGGGGCCGTTTCCCGCCACCACGAGGGTAGCCCGGGGGACTTTGGACTGAACTTTCTCGACGACATCCAAAAGAAAATCCATATTCTTTTCTTGACCGACGCGGCCCACGTACAGCATGAGTTTACGTCCACGCAATTGGGGAAACTGCAACACCCAGCGGGAGTGCACGTGCTCTTCGTCTTTATTGGTTCCCTTAAAGTCGTTTTCCTGAATCCCGGTAGGAATCACTTCGATGGGGCAGGTGATGCCATAGCTTTCTAGCACGCCCTTCATGGGGACCGTAGGGGAGATAATCGCATCGGCTTTGTTGAACAATTGGTAGGTCAGCTTACGAGCCCAGGCTTTGCCGGCTTTTTCGGGCAATAAAGGCAGGTAATAGTGAATGTACTGTTCAAAATAGGTGTGACAGGTTTGAATCACAGGCACTTTGTGCTTTCTGGCCCAGGCATGAGCCATCAGCGAAGTCGTAAACTCGGTTTGTACATGGATGAGGTCGGGTTGAAAATCGGTCAATTCGTGAAAGAACCGTCCCCGTTGAAACGGGCTCACCAAACGGTCCTCTTTCGAAAAAAACAGCCCCCAGGACTTGAGCCGCGAAACCCTTGGGTCAGCGTGATGCATCCCTTTGGTGTCTTCGGGTTCAGGGTAGGTTGGCGTCCAAAGCCGTAAGGTGTGCCCCAATTTGGTCAATTCGTCGAGAAAAATGTTGGTCGAGACGGTTACACCGTTGATACGCGGCCAATAAACGTCTGATGTAAAAGCAATTTTCATGTGATTCACTCCAAGTTGTCTTACCAGCGGTTTTTCCAAGTGAGTACGGTTTGCACGTCACTGACCGGTGCACTGACAATATGATTTTGATTCCAAACGGTAGCCCAATCAAGACTCAAGCTCAAACTCGATTCAGAACCCCAGGGGGCCAACCAGGTCCCTTGCAACAGGTCGGGGCCCGCTTCGGCGGTCAAAATAACCTGCTGGGTAAGAATAGCCGTTCCTGTCGGCGAGACCCAACTAAAATAGCCCGTGGTCCCATAAAGCGGGTTAGGTTGATTTGTCCAGGGATTTGTTTTTAAGGTTGGCGCCGGGGTGTAGATCGAATTGTCTCCTTGGGCGGTAAAAGGAGCCTTGAGCGAGAATTTCCACCGCCGTGCCTGCTCGGCTTTTAGCTCGACAACCCCGGTCACACTGTCGGGACCAGCGGCTAAACCAAAAGGCCTGCCAATCAAGAAAATCCCTTCGCCCCCCGAGCCTTGGTAGGTGGTTTGGTAGCGTTGGTAATACACGGCGTTGACGTCGGGGTTTAAGTACAAAAACGGATCCGCGTAGGTGCCCTCGGCTTGAAAGGACCACAGCGTGTCCCCAGTGGTCCAAACGCGCCGTAAACCGGCCAAATACGCCATGGCCAGGGGGTTGGCGTCGCCAAACTCGGCACTTTTAAACGCGGTGCGGATGTAGTCGCCGTAAATTTGGCCGTAGAGGTTCCAGCCAGGCGCCGCCGCCCAGTCAATATCCAGCGCGATGTCCGAATTGGCATTCGACTGCAACAACCAGTTATGACCCGGGAAAAACGGATTGAAGTACTGAGGGTCAAAACTGCTCATATCGACCAGCAGAATCTCGCTCAGGGTTAAGTTGAGTCGGTTCAAGATGCGAAAGTCGAGACGATGGTCAATGAAGTAGGTGGTAGAGGCCGGCATGTAGTTAGCCCCGGTGGTGTTGGCGGAATTATTGGTGCTGGCTTGCTGATCCAAGGTGCTGGTTTTGTAATACCCGCCGTAGTAGGTTTGACCCGGCTGAATCGCATAGTCCGAAAAGGGAATCACCAGAAAATTGTAGGTAAAACCCTTCCACCATGTCGAAAAGCCCAGCTGATCTACCGTGCCTAAGCTGGTTGACAGGGCTGCATTTTCAAAGCCGGCTTGGGTGCCGACCTTTCCGCGCAAAAACCGCACATCCCAGTGATCGCCGCCAAAAATCATACCAGCCGTGTCGGGCCACATCCACTCCAGCTCTGACCCCGAAAGGGGGATGTTCGAAATCGGTTGGAGCTGATCGAGGTCGGTGAAATAGTCTTTTCTTAAATCTAGGTCAAAGCCCGCCCAAACCCAGCCCCCGACGCTGGCTTCAAGTTTTATATCATATAGGCTGGGCCGGGTATTGTACCCGTCAAACCAAGGAAGCTGGGTTCCCAGCGAGGCATAGCCCTGGGGGTTGAAATCTTGGGTCACTCGGGCCGAAAAGGCCCCTTCCCGGTAGGTTTGTGGACGTCCTTCCAGGGTGGTGCGAATAGCCTGAGCCAAGTGGGCTTGACCTTTGTCAAACTTCGAGGCGTCAAGAAGCTTGAGCTCCCATAAAATTTGACGGATGGTGGAGGGAGCAAAGCGCGTGGGCAGGGTCTGGCCTTGGGCGGCGAACAAGTCGGCCAGCCACCCATAGACGGGGGAATCGGCAACAATAGGTCGTTCAAGGTCCTGAGCCGTCAGGGGCGTGGCCCCAAGGCCGAGGACTCCGAGTAGTAAACACAAAAAAGCCGGTAATATTCGCATGGCGGCAGTAAACTTAACATAAGGTGATTTCTGTCGCAACTCTTGGCACAACTCTAGCCGAAAGCTAAAGGTAGAGCTCGCGAAGGGCTTGGGCACCTAGAACGATCAGCTCGCCGTGGACCGGGGCGGATACGCTCCCCAACGGGAGAATATCTCGTTTTCGTTGGGTAGACTCACGCCAGGTCTTGGCAATTTTCTGGGCCTGCAGGGGGAACAACACCAGGTTATCGGTTTTGTTTTCTCGTACAAAGGGTAAAAGGAGGGGCGGACCGGCGACCTGTCCGCGAACCCCGGCTTCTTCGAGGCACTCCAGCACCGCCACTTGAGCCGGGCTGAGGCCTTTTTCGGGTTGCCCTTTGGGAAAAATCCATTGTTTGGCCCCCTGTGGGGTTTCGGAGTTTCGCGTGGTAATAATGATGAGCTCGGGCGTAGCCTTTTCTTGGCGAAAGGGAAGGGCTCCAAACGCCCACGTGACCGAGGCGTCGGCCGAAAGCGGCAGTTGAGGCGGGGGACTGCCTAAAGCCTCCTCGCGGAATCTGGGATCGAAAGTTAATTCGTAGCCAAAGGTGCCGGGAGGCTGAAACTGCCGAGCGTCTTCGAGGGTTTCGAAAGTTACGACGGCTGTTTTTAAGCCCTCAAGGGCTCCCTCGTAAAGAAATAGTTCCCCTGGTGCTTCGGTAAGTTCAAAGGCCTTTCGGGGCAACCCCAGGGGCGGAGTGGAATCGAGTTTTGGTAGTCGTTTGAGGCTTTTGCCAAGCTCTCCTTCCCAGAAGAACACCCTTTGATAGCTCACTCGCCGCCTCCGGTTAAAAGTTCAAAAATCTTTCGGAGTCGGGGAGAAGCTAACCTCAAGAGGGCTTTATGCACCTGCCACTGCATCTGCCGGGCTTCTGCCCAGAGAGTGCCCCACAGGACTCCTCGGGGGAGCGGGGCCAGCCCCGTCGACGAGGTCGCTAACTCGCTCTTGACCCGTTGAAGAATCACGCTAAGGTCTTGAAAAGCCCCTAAGCGATCCTGAAGAGTTCGAATTTCTTTAAGGAGGGAAACGCGAACTTTTTGTGGACACCAAGCTCCGAGCATTTCTAAGCTGTAACGGCCTTTTTTGAGGGAAATGCGAGCTTGATGCAACTGATCAGCCGTGGGGGTTGGCCCTAGCCGGCGAGGAATCTTTCGTAAAGAGGCCAAACGGGCCAAGAGCGGCGGCGCCGCTTCTTCCATCAACGGGCCCTCTAGGGTCAAGGAATCTAGAGTTTTGCTGAAATCTGTGGCGGCTTTTTGATAAATTTCTGTCTTGAGCCACCTTTTCCAAGCCCGCGCTTCAGAAAGCCGTTGCTTTTCGAGCGAGGCCTTCCATAATGTCCAATCGTTGGCGAACTCTGGGGGTAATAAGCGGATAAAGTCATTCCAGCTGAGTAAAAGAACGTCAAGGTCTCGCAAATTGTTGCTGGGCGACATAAGGGTTTTTAGTTCCTGGGACAAGGCCTTGAACTGGGGGTCAAACAAGTTTTGCCCTAAACGGAGCAACGACCTGGCCCGTCGCAGTCTTGTCCTGTACTGGTGCAGACATTCGGTGTCGATGCCGGTCAGCATACCCTTTTCGTACTGTCGGGCAAGGTCAAACTCTTGACGGATGCGGGTGACAAAGTAATGTAAAGCAGATACCCCCGCCGATGGGGGTTCCTCCTGGGGCCAGACAAAGCTATGCCGCAAGGGGGTCACCAGGGACAGGCCCCTTTCGGTCACACGTTCTAGCTCGTGGCCCAGGGTTTCGAGGATGAGGGGGGCTAAGGGATCGTCAGATTCTTCTAAAGCTAAAAAGGAGCCTTTACGACTTTGGGTCACCCACCCCCGCAAAGAACGCGTGGAGCCGGTGGAGAACCTCACCTCATGAAGGGTGAGGTGGGCTTTCGCCCATAAAACGGGACTTTGCAACCCAAAGTCTGACCATGACGCGGGCAAAGCCTTCCACGAAGGCGGTTGAACCAGGACCGGTTCGGTGGCTTCACCGTCTTCGCGTAGCCAGGCCTTCCCCTCTTTGCTCCAACGGCCGTCGTAGGTGTCCCAGAATTCCCAGGTGACGGTTTTCGCAGGGCCCAAAACTCCTGGAAAGCGAAGAAAAAAGATGTCAAGGAAGTGCGCCAGCGAGCGGCGGTTCCTGAGTCGAAAGACCTCATCCGGCATGGTCGGCTCCTGAAAATCCGTTAAATCTTAACTTAACAGGGATTATGCCCAACGGACGAAAACCTGCCCAGACGAAAACCGAGACTTCATCAAAGTTTGACCAAATCCTCACAGTTCTTGCACAAAGGCCTTCGATACTCCAGACTATGACTTATCATAAGACTATGATTTATCACAATTTGGTCCGAGTGAGCCGACAGCTTTTAGAGCCAACGGTTCGTCAGTCCCTGCCTCCCGAGCTGTGGGAAGAGGCCTTTGAAGCCTGTGCTTCAGGTTCTGAGTGGGAAGACTTTTGCCGTCAGCACGGTAAGTCATCGGCCTGGCCTGTCGTTCAGAACTTGTGGGAGCATTCCCAGCAACCTCTCCGCAAGCCTAAAAAGGCCATTGTGCTTCCTCCTCTGGACACCTTTGACCAGCTTCATTAAGAATAATACGGCCCATTTCGTGGAGAGTTTCCGTGCTTGCGGTGCCTTTTCAGGCGGTGGGTGTATTTGGGGGCAACCCCCTGATGAGGAGGAGCGCTATGGGAAAAACCATCGCTCAAAAGATCTTTGAGGCCCATCTTGTCGATAGGCCGTTTGGCGAGGCGTGGGTTTTAAAACTCGACGCCGTCTTTTGCCATGAAATCACCACCCCGATTGCCATCGCAGACCTAACTGAAAAGGGCATGGACCGGGTTTTTGACCCTTCCAAAATTAAGGCCGTCATTGATCATGTGACACCGGCCAAAGATTCCAAAACCGCTTTGCAGGGCAAGATGCTTCGCGATTGGGCCAAACGCCACGACATTAAGGATTTTTTTGACGTCGGCCGCAATGGCGTTTGTCATGCGCTGATCCCTGAAAAAGGGTTTGTCCGTCCCGGGTACACGATTATTATGGGCGACAGTCACACCTGTACGCATGGGGCCTTCGGGGCTTTTGCCGCAGGGGTTGGAACGACTGACCTCGAAGTAGGAATTTTAAAAGGGGTTTGCGCCTTTCGCGAGCCTAAAACGATCAAGGTTGAACTCCAGGGGAAATTGCCCCAGGGCGTTTATGCCAAAGATGTGATTCTTCAGGTCATTAGCCGCCTGGGCGTTAATGGGGCCACCGACCATGTGTTGGAGTTTACCGGTCCGGTGGTCGAGGCTTTGTCGATGGAAGGCCGGATGACGTTGTCCAACATGGCCATTGAAGCGGGGGGAACCTCGGGAATTTGTGCCCCGGATAAGACCACCGTCGAGTATTTATGGCCCTTTATTCAGAACGAGTTCGCCACCCCAGAAGCTGCCTTAGCCTCGTATCAACGCTGGGTTTCGGACCCTGACGCGGACTATGCGAAAGTGATCACCCTGGATGTATCAAAGCTGGAGCCGGTGGCCACCTTCGGCTATAAGCCCGATCAGGTCAAAACCCTCAAGGAACTCAAGGGGACCAAAGTGGACCAGGTCTATATTGGCAGTTGTACCAATGGCCGGATAGAGGATTTACGTCAGGCCGCTGACATCCTTAAGGGCAAAAAGATTGCCGACCACGTTCGGGGCATTGTCAGCCCGGCGACCCCAGCGGTGTATCAACAAGCACTCAAAGAAGGCCTGATTGAGATTTTTATGGACTCTGGCTTTTGTGTCACCAACCCCACCTGCGGCGCTTGTTTGGGGATGTCGAATGGTGTTCTCGCCGAGGGCGAAGTGTGCGCTTCCACGACCAACCGCAACTTCTTTGGACGGATGGGGAAGGGGGGCATGGTGCACCTGATGAGTCCCGCCAGCGCGGCCTTTACAGCCTTGTCGGGCGAAATTGCCTAGCCCTTTGGGGCCACATAGAGCCCTTTGGGGCATTCAAAAGGAAATGAATCCATGAAGAATTTTAATGGCAAGGTCCTATTTTTGGACCGTAGCGATATCAATACTGACGAAATAATCCCGGCGAAGTACCTCACGGAAGTGACTAAGCTTGCCCTAAAACCCTACTGCCTGGAAGACCTCAAGCTTGATGGGTTTCAGGCTCAACGAGACCTCGCCGATAAAACCGTCGTGGTCAGCCGCGATAACTTTGGCTGTGGCTCAAGCCGCGAGCACGCCCCGTGGGCTTTGGAGGTCAACGGCATCCATGCGGTTGTGGCTTCGGGGTTTGCCAGAATCTTTCGGGGCAATATGTTCAACGGCGGGTTAATGGCCGTAACGCTGACAGCCGCTCAAATCGACGAAATCTTTCAAACCTTTGCCGGAAAAACCTGTACGATGACAACCGACTGGGCTGGGCAAAGTCTTACCTTTTCGTCGGGAATTCTTCAAAAAACCTATGCCATGGGGCTGGGGGATTTTGAAAAAGCCCTGATTGAAGCCGGAGGCTGGGTCGACTACGCCGCCTCGCACTACTAGCCAAACTGACTGACCGAGGGCTCGCACCCTTTTATCATGAGGCCAATTTTGCTAGAATGAATCGAGAGGATGCGTATGCCCAAGGAACTTTTAGCTGGTCTTGACGTGGGTTCAACCACGGTCAAGATCGCTGTACTCGACCCCCATTCCAAAGAATTATTATTTGCCGATTACCGCCGTCACAATGCGGATCAAGGCGGCATGGTCGAAACCCTTTTACGGGATGTGCATCAGCGCTTTCCCGAGCACAGCCTAAGGCTAACCTTTTGCGGTAGTGCCGGAGAACCTTTTTCTCGCCTAACCGGAGCCTTTTTTGTTCAAGAAGTCGTCGCCAACACCATCGCCATCAAAGAGCTTCACCCGCAAACCAGCGTCGCGGTAGAGCTGGGCGGGCAGGATGCCAAAGTCGTTTTCTTTCGTACCGATGAACGGACTGGAAAGCTGGTGGCCTCGGATATGCGCATGAACGGCAGTTGTGCCGGCGGAACGGGGGCCTTTATTGATCAAATTGCCGAGCTATTAGAAATACGCATCGAAGAGTTTAATTCCTTAGCGGCCCAAGGCAAAACCGTGTACGATATTTCTGGCCGCTGTGGGGTTTTTGCCAAAACCGATATCCAGCCCTTGTTAAACCAAGGCGTGTCGAAGGCCGACATTGCGTTGTCGAGTTTTCATGCGATCGCTAAGCAAACCATAGGCGGTTTGGCTCAGGGGATGGATATTCGCCCCCCCGTTATCTTTGAAGGCGGTCCCATGACCTTCAATCCCGTCTTGGTCAAGGTATTTCAAAGCCGTTTGAATTTGATGGATCACCAAATTGTCATGCCCGAACGGCCAGAGGTGATCGTGGCCTTTGGGGCAGCCTTGGCCGGTGAAACGCTTTACGGTGACCGTCCTGTTTCTTATCAGGGTTTGAAAGCCTTAGAAGGGTTTCAAGAGGCCCGAAACAAGCTGGATGCTGAAAACCGGCGGAATGCCCCCCACTTTTTTGAAAGTCCGCAAGAACGCCAGCAATTCGAAGAACGGTACCCGGTTTCGTCTTGGAAGCCGGTGCCCCCCACTCCCGGGGTGGTTCGCGCCTATTTGGGGGTGGACGGCGGGTCAACCACGACCAAGTTCATTTTAATGGATGAAACTGGTACCGTTATCGATAAGTTTTACAAAAATAATACCGGTGACCCATTGCGGGTTTTGCAGTCAGCCCTTCTCGAAATGCGGCAAAAGTACGTGGACGCCGGGTGTGAGTTGGAAATTCTGGCGTGCGGTACCACCGGGTACGCCGAAAACCTCTTTGCCAAGGCCTTGCACGCGGACTTTCACACCGTAGAAACGGTCGCCCATGCCGAAGCCGCCCGCTCCTTAAAACCCGACGCTACCTTTATTTTGGATATTGGCGGCCAAGATATGAAGGCTATCTTTTTAAATAAAAGCGTCGTCACGGGAATTGTTTTGAACGAGGCCTGTTCGGCCGGTTGCGGCAGTTTTTTAGAAACCTACGCCCGCAGTTTGAAGATTGCCATCGAGCAGGTATCCGATTTGGCCTTTCGTGCCGAAAACCCCTCCTTGTTGGGGAGCCGCTGTACCGTTTTCATGAATTCCTCGATCATCACCGAACAAAAATCTGGAAAGTCCAGCGCCGACATTCTGGCGGGACTGAGTCGTTCCATCATTGAAAACGTCTTTACCAAAGTCATTCGTTTGTCCAACCTGGACCAGTTGGGCGAGGTCGTTGTCGTTCAAGGCGGGACGTTCAAAAATAATGCCGTTCTGCGAGCCTTTGAACAATATTTAGGACGACCGGTGACCAGACCTGAACTGCCCGGCGAAATGGGGGCGATTGGGGCCGCTTTGTTGACCAAACGGCACGCCGAAGCCCAAGAAAAAGGCTGGACGTCGTCCTTTGTCGGCTGGGAAGCCCTGGAACAGTTTTCGTATTCTTCGGAGCCAGGGAACATTTGCCCATTTTGTGCCAATGCGTGTAACCGGACCGTGGTCACCTTCCCGGATGGCGAGACCTATGTTACGGGCAACCGCTGTGAAAAAGGCGAGGTCGTGGGGGACCCCAAAGACCCGGCCACCCGTGAAAAACTCAAGTCTGCGGCCAAACGCGTGGACGAAACTCCCGACCTTATGAAGTTTCACCGTGAGGTGCTTTTGCGCGACTATCCGGTCCAGAAGATTGGTAAACCCATCAATATGACGCTGGGAATTCCCCGTACGCTCGAATTCTGGTCGTCGCTACCCTTTTGGAAGGGCGTGTTCTCGAGTCTGGGTATTCAGGTACGGATCAGTCGCAAAAGTTCTTACGAACTGTTCGAAAAAGGCTTACCCAATGTGCCGTCTGATACCGCGTGTTTTCCGGCTAAGCTGGCTCACGGCCATGTCCGCGATTTGATTGACCAAGGTGTCGACCGGGTGTTTATGCCGATGATGATGAAAATCCCCGTCGAAAATGAAAAAACGAAGGCGGGCGTCATGTGCCCGCTCATTCAAGGCTATCCGGCGGTCATTGAGGCCAGCGATGAGCCTACCGCTCGCTTTGGTGTTCCTTTTGATCACCCGGCGTTCCATTGGTACGACGAACGGCACAAAGAAAAGCAGGTGATTCGCTACTTGCACGAGATCTTAGGGGTGAGCAAAGCACACTCGGCTCAAGCCTTTCAAGAAGGCCTCAAGTGTCAAAGCGCAGCCTATCAGGAATTGCAAGAGGCTGGAAAACGGGTTCTGGCAGACCTGGAGGGCACAGACCGCTGGGCAATTGTGCTGTCGGGCCGGCCCTACCATTCGGATGAATTGATCAATCATAGCCTTTCTAGCCATTTTACCCGCTTAGGGATACCCGTGCTGACCATTGATAGCCTCCCCGAGATTCATGATGAAGATGTCGCTTATAGCCGTATGGACGCCGCCAACGCCTTTCATACGCGGATGATCGGGGCCGCTTTTCATGTGGCCAAAAACCCCAATCTGGAGCTTGTTCAAATCGTGAGCTTTGGTTGCGGTCACGACGCCATCATCAGTGATGAAATGGTCCGCATTCTCCGCGAAAAATCCGGCAAAGAACTTTTGGTCCTGAAGCTGGACGAAGGGGAAAATCGAGGTCCCTTGGGCATTCGGGTCAAATCCTTTGTCGAAACGATTCGCAATAAACGCGAAAACCGTTTACCGGTGCTCAATGCCTATCGCAGGCTGGGCGAGCCTTATCCGGTCAAGTTTCAACCGGGGGATAAGTCACGCCTATCCATTTTGGTCCCCAATATGTCGGTTTCGTTTTCAAAGGCGATTTCTGCCGTCATGGAAAGCGAAGGCTACAAAACCCATGTTTTAAAATTGGCTGACCATGAAGCCATCGCCTTGGGAAAGAAGTACGTCCACAACGATATTTGCTACCCGGCGCAAATCAACATTGGCGAGATTCTTCGTGTGCTCAAAAGCGGTGAGGTTGATCCCCAACAAGCTGCCGCAGGTTTGCCAAAAAACTGCGCCGACTGCCGGGCCGGACAATACTTCCTTTTGGCGCGTAAAGCTTTGGATGAGGCTGGGTTTGAGCAGGTTCCTATCATCACTACGGGCACAGACAACAAACAAATGCACCCGGGCTTTAAGCTGTCGCCGTTGTTTCAAATTCGCATGATTTGGTCTTTGGCCATGATTGATGCCCTAGAAATGATGCTCAGGGCGGTTCGTTCTTACGAGACGGTGCCAGGGCAAACCGATGGAGTGTTTGAAACCTGCCTTTCAGAAGTGACAGAAATTATCCCCAAAGGGATCAAAGAAGCCAAAGCCGTGATGCGTAAGGCGGTGGAACGCTTTAACTCGATCCCTTCAGACCGCAGTGTGCGCCGTCCCCGCGTGGGGGTTTTGGGAGAAGTCCTCATGAACTTTCATCCCGTCGCGAATGGTCAAATTGAACGCTACTTAGAAAGTCATGGGATGGAAGTGGTTCAACCCACGCTCTCTGACTTTTTCCGCAAAGACTTTGTCGAAATTCTTTTTAAGGCTAAACGGGACCTGCTCCAGCATAAGTTCTTTTTCTCGGCCCTCGCCAACCTGGCGGAATCTGCGTTTGTGGCCGTCGCCGATAGTCTCCAAAATATTTTGAAAGACTTTAAGTACTATCGCCAGCACTTTGATATTAACGACTTGGCCCGCAATATCCAGGGGATGATCGATGAAACCTTTGAGTCTGGAGAAGGGTGGCTGATGATGGGCGAAATCCTGCAGTTGGCCAAAGAAAAAGTGAACTCCTTTGTCATCCTCAACCCGTTTGGATGTATGCCAAACCACGTGACGGGGCGAGGGATGATCAAGCCTTTGAAGAAGCGACTGCCGCACGTGCAGATTCTGGCTCTGGACTACGACCCGGACACCAGTTTTGCCAACATTGAGAACCGCTTACAGATGTTAGTGATCACCGCCAAAGAATTGGAAAAGCTTTCTGCCGAGGTGGTTAACACCCCTTAAACCAGGTAAGCCCCCCCTAATCCGGGGGGTTAAAGGAGGGCTGGGGCAATTTGGAAAAGTTCCCCGCCCATGGTGGGCTGGGGCTTGCCCCATAAAAACCCTTGAGCCAGATCAGCGCCTTCGGTCAAAATAAACTCATATTCTCCGGGAGTTTCGACCCCCTCGGCGAGGAGGTGAATGCCGTTCTCTCGGCAAATATTTGACAGGGCTTTAAAAACTGACTGCTTTAGGGGGTGCCGGTCGATATCGCGAATAATCGAGATGTCGACTTTAATAATATCGGGGTTTAAGGTAACCAGTCGGCTTAAGGAGGAATAACCCGTCCCGACATCATCCAAAGCAATTTGAAAGCCGCTTCGTCGGTAAAAGCCGAGGATGGTCTCCAAGTGATCCCAATCTTCAATTTCTTCGGTCTCGACCACTTCAAAAACAACACGAGAAGGCTCAATGCCGAGTTTTTCGGCTAAATCAATGGTGCTTTCCAAATTGTTATGGGGATCATTAATAGCCGAAGGTACAAAGTTGATAAACAGCTTGCCGGTAGGCGGGAATTGGGAGGCTGTTTGCAGGGCAATGTGCCGGGCCTGCTGATCTAGGGCGGCGATAAGGTCATTTTCGGCGGCAGAGCTAAAAAGCAGGGAGGGGGCAACCGGTGACCCCGTCGGCTCAAAGCCTCGCAACAGACATTCATGACCAAAAACAGTTTGACGACGAACATCCCAAATGGGGTGAAAATGACTAGTCAGACGTCGGTTTTCTAAAATGTCGAGTAAGATTTCA
>DAIDJJ010000060.1:0-4561 GCA_027451385.1 Spirochaetales bacterium
AGCTGTTAATGCATTGGCAGTTGCTAAACCAAAGTCGTTGTGAGCATGAAAATCTAGGGGGAGCGGTTGTCGACGTACCAAGGTGGTGATGGCTGTTTGAACCTCTCGCGGGGTTAAAAGCCCTAGAGTGTCTGCATAACGGACTCGAACGACACCTAGATCGGCGGCCTGTTGAAACAGCCTCACTAAGCTTTTGAGCGGTGTGCGAGAAGCATCTTCTGCCCCAAAACTGACTTCAACGCTAGCTTGAACGGCCAGGGGAATCAGTTGCTCCATTTCGTTGAGTAACCAAGCTTCGTTCTTCCCGAACTTTTTTTCGAGCATGACCGGACTGGAGGGGGCGGATATATGAAGACAACGAAAACCTTTCTCAAGACTGAGCTGAATATCCTCAATTCTCAGCCGATTCCAGACGAGAATTTTGGCTTTTTTTTCTGCGTGTTGGATTTGTTGGAGGGTTTGGATCTCGGTCTCTCCCATGGCAGGAATACCAGCCTCAATGTAGGGGACTCCGGCTTCGCCAAGGGCTAGAGCCAGCCGGAGTTTTTGGTCCCGAGTAAAATACAGTCCTGGGGCCTGCTCCCCATCTCTTAGTGTTGTATCGATCAAAATTGAACTTCTCATAAGTACTATCCAATTGTCACAAATACATTTTCGTATTAAAATAGATAATGATCAATATCATTATTCATAAATGTTGCAAAAATGGAGGTGAAAAATGGAAGCTTGGTCAAAGTACTGGAGCGAAGGGGATGCCTATTTAAAAGCTGGTATAGGTGGTTGGGCGAAAACCCAGAAATTTCTTCCCGAAGTTGTGTTTAGTTTGGGAACCTTGGCCATTGAAGCCTATTTCTTAGCTTTCTTGGGCAACAGAAATCGCCTCCCCGAGCATCATACGTTTGGACATTTTATTCGGGCTGTTTCAAGCGAGAAGCCCTTTCCCACCGAAGTTGCTGAGGTCCTGAGAAAACTAGATTTAAAGCAGAATCTTTGTGACTTTGCACCGCACTTGAGCAAACCAACTTTCTGGGAAGTGGAACTCTGCTTAAACACAGCCCAGGAAGTCAGAGATTTTTTATTATCTCTTGAGCCGGAAGGGGTTCGTGTGTGAGGGAAGGACCAGATTTTGCTTGCCTTGCGGACCTTGAAGAGCTCAATTCCTTATTGAGTCTTCTGTTTAGTCAGGAAAAAGAATTCACCCCTAACCCTGAACTCCAAGCCCTTGCCCTCGAACGGCTTCTGAAGGGTTCGGATCGTGCTCAAGTTTTTGTGTATCGTCATCAGGATAAAGCCGTTGGAATGTTAAGTTTGCAAAGGGTCGTGAGCACGGCCTGCGGGGGTGAAGTTGGTCTTCTGGAAGACTTTGTCGTTCAGCCCCCATACCGGGGTAGAGGGTGGGGACGCCGCTTGTTGCAGTTTGCCCTGAACTTTGCGCGACAACAAAATCTGCAGCGCATCACCTTATTGACCGACGCGGACAATGCGTTGGCCCAAAAACTCTATCAAAAAGAGGGGTTTACACCTTCATCGATGTTAGTCCTGAGGTGGGCTCCCTCAGTTTAATCTCTCAGCTTAAGGAGGCTGTACATGAGGATCAGTGCGAAAAATGTTCTCAAGGGAAAGGTGAAGGCGATTTTGACTGGTGCTGTCAACGCCGAAGTCTTGTTAGAGCTAGAAGGAGGAGTTGAGGTTACCTCGGTCATTACAAAAAGCTCGGTGGAGTCACTTGGCCTCAAGGTGGGGGGGAGTGCTTACGCTGTCATCAAAGCCTCGAATGTTCTGATCGGAGTTGATTAGGGTTTTGCTACGTAGTCAACACCCATTTTGCTACTAAAGAGTGAGGCTCTCTATAACTTATTGTTGGACCTCACTGATACCTAGGGTTGAGTCTCACTATAAGGTAGCAGAAAGACTCGAATTTACCTAACAAAAAGCCTGCCACCAATCACCAAAGTGGCAGGCTTACCCTGATACATCAACAACAGCGGAAGCTTTCACATCGCCAGTTCAAACTTCTCAGGGGCCGCATCTCGGTCGATCCTATCCAGGACGGCATTCAAGATACGTTCGGCTAAGCGAAGAGCCCCTTGGTAACCGACCGACGGAAATAAGGTGTGTCCCGACCGATCTAGAACGGGAAATCCAAACCGGACAAACGGCAGATCTTCATCTCGGGCAATATACTTTCCATACGTATTTCCGATCAAAAGATCAACCTTTTCGTTCTTGATGAGTTGATGCAGGTGCAACATATCGCTGGCTTCTGCAATGTTGATCGGTCGCCCTAATCTTTGTGTGACGGCTTCAATGCGGCTGATAAATTTTTTACCCGGTGTACCCGTCACGATGTGAATCGGGATCATATCCAGTTCTACCAAAAACTCGGTTAAAGCCACCAATTGATCCGGGTCACCAAATAAAGCGACCTTTCGCCCATACAAATATTGGTGCATGTCACTGATGAGATCCAATAACCTGCCCCGTTCTTCCGTTAGGACATCGGGAACACTGACCCCGGCCATTTTGCGCACGGCATCAATAAAACGGTCAGTCCCTGCTAAGCCCAACGGAAGCCCTAAGATTTCGTAGGGAACTTTACATTGGGTATCAAGAAGCTTGGCGGCGGGCCCCGAACAAATGGTCCCTAAGGCAACCGTACCAAGGCTGTTTCCGGCATCTATCAGTTCTGACAGGGGTGTACCTCCCGAAGGGTACATATCAAAGCTTCCTGTTAACGGGGTATCAAGAACACCCGAGGTGTCGGGAAAAAGAATATGTTTAACCCCAAGGCTGTCCAAGATTCGGTGAAGTTCCCGCATATCTGCGGGTTCTACCCAGCCTGGAATGATATTCAGTTTTCCATTGGGCCTTTGGGTATTTCGAGAAAGCTGTTGGACCATCGACTTTACCATGTTGGCAAAGCCGATGACATGACTACCGACATAAGACGGGGTGTTCGTCCAGATGACCTGTTTTCCTGCCGGAACTTTTCCTTCTTCTTGGGCTTTGGTGATGATCTGTTTCAAGTCATCCCCAATGGTTTCTGAAAGGCAAGTTGTATGCACCGCGACGACTTCTGGGTTGTAGGTACTAAAAATCGTTTCGAGTGCAGAAAGCAAATTGGCTTGACCTCCAAAAACCGAGGCCCCTTCTGTAAAGGAACTTGTGGCGGCCATCACAGGTTCTTTGTAGTGTCGACTCAACACCGTTCGATGGTAACTGCAACAGCCTTGTGAACCGTGACTGTGCGGCAAGCAACCATGAATACCCAAAGCTGCGTACATGGCACCAACTGGTTGGCACGTTTTCGCTGGGTTAACCACGAGGGCTTCGCGGGGTTGAATTTCTTGGGGCGTATGTTTCAAAAGTTTTGTACTCATGAGGGTCTCCTTATACCGCCTATTTCTGAACAAAGGAGGCGGAAAGCTGCGGGTTTTCTTGCCAGGGGGCTCGTAGCATCTTCCAGTAAGGGGCATTCACTAAACGATCAATTTCTTGGTAGAACTCAATGGCACCGTCAAACCCCGCATACGGTCCGCCGATATCGTAGTTGTGCAGTTGCTTTAAGGGGATGCCATTCTTTTGAACGACGTACTTCTCTTTAATCCCTGCGCACAAGAGATCCGGTTGAAGAATCTCAATCAGCTTTTCAAGTTCGTAATGGCTAATGTCGTCGATGACCAAAGAATTTTCTTCCATTTCGGGCATCATGCCCTGGTAATCGCGGAACTCAAAACCTTTCGCTTCTAAAGCGGAAATTTCTTGAGGATTTTTGCGAGCTTTAAATTCTGTGGCACTCGGGGTGACTTCTAATTCTTCAATATTACGGCTGTCCGCATCGACCTTGATATTCGGTAGAACCTTCCGGCCTTCATAGTCATCACGATGGGCAAACTCATAACCTGCAGAAAGAACTCGCATTCCCAGCTCGTTAAAGAGTTCCTGATAATGGTGGGCCCGTGAGCCGCCTACATACATCATGACAGTTTTGCCTTCAAGCCTCGGTCGTAGTTTTGTCAAGGCGGCTTCAACTTTTGGCATTTCTTGAGCTATGTAATTTTCTATGCGATCACTCAATTCTGCCTCGCCATAGTATTCAGCAATTTTGCGCAAGGACTTTGCGGTGGCTTTGGCCCCGACAAAATTGACCTTGAACCAAGGTATCCCGTATTTTGTCTCCATCATTTCTGCCGTGTAGTTGATGGAACGATGGCACTGAACAACATTGAGATCAGCTTGAGGTGCACTCGACATCGCGACAAACGTTGAGTTCCCTGAAAAGGTCGACACTAAGGTCAACCCAACAGCCTCGAAAATTTTCTCAATCTCAAAACCATCCCCCCCGATGTTGTATTCACCCAACAGATTGATCTTATATTTCCCCTTAACCTCTTGCAGGTTTTTCCCCACAACGTGTTCAAACACGGCATTGTTGGCAATGTGGTGACCAGCTGACTGTGAAACGCCTTTGTACCCTTCGCAACTCATAGCAAAAATCGTGATACCGAGTTCGGCTTCGAGATCTTTGGCTACAGCATGAATGTCATCGCCAATCAAGCCC
>DAIDJJ010000060.1:4571-14263 GCA_027451385.1 Spirochaetales bacterium
GATGGCTTTGGGATGGAACAACGCATAGGCTTCGCGGATCGCTTGACGAAGTTTTTTCTCTCCACCAAAGACGATGTTGTCTTCTTGCATATCTGTTGAAAGAGAGTAAGGCATGAAGTTGTCTTCTTCAGGCCGTGTTGTTCTGGTTTGATTACGGCGTGTCATCCAGCTATAAAACCCACAACCAATGGGACCATGAGTGATTTGAAGGATGTCCCGAGTTGGACCCACGACGACACCTTTGCAACCGGCATAGGTACAACCCCGTTGGGTAATAATCCCTGGGGCGGTTCGCGTATTTGCCTGAATCTCGGGCACCTCGTCCTTTTCCCGGACTTGATTCAATACGATCTGCTTGTCGCGTTTTCTCGCCAGTTTTGACGGATACGCCGACAACAATTCTTTTTTAACTTCTTGCATACTTTTGCTGTTCAGTGTTTCGCTGGACATGGTGATACTCCTTTGTCTCCTCGAGGTTAATCGAGTACTTTGTCACCGCGTTCCCCTGTGCGAACTTGTATCGCTTCAGAGGCTGGCAGGACAAATATTTTTCCGTCACCTGAGCGACCGGTCTGGTTGGCCTTCAAAAGGGCTTGAACGACCAACTTGACCGACTTGTCAGGAACTATCATCGAGATCAGGCGTTTTGGAATGAGCCGTTGACTTTCACCAAGGTGAGCAATGGCTTCTTCATACCCTTTTTCAGCACCTTTAAGGACTCCAAAATCGACCAGCCCTTTTCCTCTTCCTAGAACTTCGCGTGCTGTCATGGAATTCAACCCCGCTTCAACAAGAGCTTTTTTTGTCTGATTCATTCGATTCATCCGAATGATGGCGATGACTTCTTTCATACGGGGACCTCTTCTTCCACTCTTGGGCCTGCGCTGGCTAAGGTTTCCACTTCTTTCTGACCTGAAGAAACAGTCCAAACCTCTTCGACAGGAAGAACAAAAATTTTTCCATCACCGAAGGAACCTTTGTCTCCAGTTCTAGCGGCTTTGAGTACGGTTTTAATGACGTAGTCCTTGTCACTATCTGGCACTACCGTGATCAGCATTTCTTTGGGAATTTCGTCGTACGTGACTTCACCGATTTTGATACCTCGTTGTTTGCCACGGCCGACGACGGGAATCTTGGTGACGCCTGGAAAACCGGCTTCCATGAGGGCGGCTAAGACGTCATCTGTTTTTTCTGGTCTTACGATGGATTTAATCATCAACATAATTGTTCTCCTGGGGTTTAGTTGGCAATGCCGAAGTCAATGAGAAGTTTCTCGAGCGCATCAATCGATAATGGCTTGGGAACGACAAACATCTTATTCTCGTGGATCTTCTGGGCTAAGGACCGATACTCGTCGGCTTGACCATGCTCGGGAGAATAATCAATGACTGTCTTACGGTTGATCTCAGCTCTTTGCACTTGATTGTCCCGAGGAACAAAATGAATCATTTGAGTTCCTAATTGGCGGGCCAATTCTTCAATCATTTCCCGTTCGTTGTCGACCTTTCTACTATTGCAGATTAGACCACCTAAGCGAACTTTGCCTGCATCGGCGTACTTGACGATCCCTTTGCAGATGTTGTTGGCGGCGTACATGGCCATCATTTCGCCAGAGCAAACAATATAGATTTCTTCGGCTTTACCATCCCGAATCGGCATAGCAAAACCTCCACAGACGACGTCTCCTAAAACATCATAAAAGACGTAATCAATGGCTTTTTCTGAATTGTAAGCTCCGAGTTGTTCCAGCAGATTGATGGAGGTGATAATGCCTCGTCCAGCACAACCTACGCCAGGTTCTGGACCACCAGATTCGGTGCACAACGTGCCCTTGAATCCGGACTTTAAGACATCGTCGAGTTCGACATCTTCGCCCTCTTCACGCAGAGTATCGAGGACAGTCTTTTGTGCTAAACCTCCCAGCAAAAGACGGGTAGAATCGGCTTTAGGGTCGCACCCCACCACCATAACTTTGTTGCCGGCTTCTGCAAGTCCTGCCACGGTATTTTGTGTCGTGGTGGATTTGCCAATGCCGCCCTTACCATAAATGGCGATTTTCCTCATTTGAAGTTCCTCCTTCTTAGGAATGCCTTATCCTCCCTATTGCAGAAAGCGTGCCAAAGTCTGAAAGGACTGTTGGAAGGGCGAAGAAGTCAGTTGTGGTCTAAAGTGACAAGCTAAAAAGAACAAAAGTGTGAAAAGTACTTCAGAAAGTACCAAGACGTAATTTAGATAGCGGAATGGAATTTTCCTTGATCCAAAAAAAGTGTTTCATCACACCAATTTGAGATTTCTTGTCGGCTATGTGTGACCATCACGACACTGAACCCCAAACGGTTTTGAAGTTGGCGTAACTCTGTCCCTAACTCATTTCTCAATTCTTCATCTAAGGCCGAGAAGGGTTCATCCAGTAAGAGAAGTTCAGGTTGACGCATCAGAGCACGAGCTAAAGCAATGCGCTGTTTTTGCCCACCGGAGAGCTGGTGGGGAAAGGAATCGGCATGCTGATCGAGCTTCATGAGCTTCAAGAGGTCTTGAGCGCGTTCAGGATTATTCTGCGCGTATAAAAGATTTTTTTTGGCTGTCCAGTGCGGAAAAATTGCTAAGTCTTGAAAGACAAAACCAAGGGACCGTTTTTGCGGGGAACGGTGTAAGCGTCTTGAAGAATCAAACCACACTTCTTGGTCGCACAGCATAAAACCGCTGTCAGCTTGGCTCAAACCAGCGAGAAGTCGTAAAAGGGTAGATTTCCCTGCCCCCGAAGCGCCGCTTACTCCTAAGAAAATTCCCCGTCTTAGAACGAACTCGACTTCCAGTTGAAAACGAGGAATAGTGCTAACTTGGTCAGACGTTGTGAGGGTTTTGGTAAAGGCAAAATGGATCATGGAGTTTTTTTCCTGCCGGCGCGATTGACGAGGTAGACTCCCATGTAACCCAACACGACTAAAACCAGCGAGTAGATTTGTGCCCCCGAAAAGTTGAGGGCTTCTACCTGTTCAAAGATCGCGATCGAAACCACTTTGGTCACACCGGGGATACTGCCCCCCACCATCAGAACAACGCCAAATTCCCCCAACGTATGAGAAAATGTGCTGACACAGCCTGCAAGTAAGGACGGCTTGACATTAGGAAGTATGACGCGAACTAAAGTTTCAAGTTTGCCTTTTCCCAGCGTCGCAGACGCTTCCCATAACGAATCCGGGAGTGCGGTAAAAGCTGCCCTTAAAGGCGCTAAAAAAAAGGGAAGCCCTGCAATACAACTGGCAAATACCATTCCAGGAAAAGAAAATACCATTCGGAGTCCCCAGGTGGTTAAGAGAAAGTGCCCCAAGGGGTGAGAGGGAGATAAAAAAATTAACAAATAAAACCCCAGGACTGTCGGTGACACCACCAGGGGCAGGGAGAAGATCGGTTCGACCCAGGTTAACCACTTGGCTTTCGTTCTGGCTAAGCCCCAGGCTAGGAGCAAGCTGAACGGAAAAAGGAGCAAAGTGGTCCAAAGGCCGAGTTGAAAAGACACCCAGAACGGGACGGGGTCAAAGCTCATTCCGGTACCTTAGGACTCAGGTTCCTAAAGGAATTACTGAGGTATCCCATAGCCAAACTGGGCAAAGACCTTTTGGGCTTGGGAGGAAAATAAGAATTTTTCAAAGTCAGCCACAGCAGGGGACGAGGAATGCCCTTTCACTTCCACAAAACCTTGTTGGATGGGCTGGTATAAGTGCGGGTCGACCATGACCCAGTCTCGGCCCTGCTGATACTTAGCCGACATTTGAGGTGTCAAAAGTGCTGACAAGTTGACAAACCCTGCGTCGGTCCCCTCCAAAGTGAACTGGAGGGCCTGGGCGATATCTTGCGCCGTGACAATCTTGGCTTGCAAACTTTCCCATAAACCCAGGGCTTGCAACGCTTGTTCTGCGGCTTTGCCATAGGGGGCTAACTGGGGATTGCAGTTGGCGATCTGGTTAACCTGAGCGCTTGTCAAAACGTTTAAGCCCCTCGCGAGATTCAGATGCTTGGTTGAAAAAAGAACAAGTTTTCCTAATGCATAGGGCTTAACTTCGCTGGAAGCAAAACCCGCTTGGGCAAGCTTTTGTGCAAACCCCATATCTGCTGAAAGAAAAATATCAAACGGTGCTCCATTTTCAATTTGAGCCACCAGAGCTCCCGAAGAACCAAAGGTGAACTCGGCGACATCTTGGGGGTAGGCCTTTTGAAAAGCTTGTTCTAAGGGTTGGGCAATTGAGGCTAAATTGGCTGCGGCTGCAAGGCGAACAGGGACTGCGGTTTGCGCAGAAAGTCCAAGTGCACTGACAAAGAGAAAAAGAGCTAGGGAAATCGCTTTCATTTTGATCATCCTTCTTATTTGTGTTTATATGTCTTTCTTATTTGAGAAGGTACTTGGTGGCAGGAATTCCCGATTCTAAGGCGTCCAGGATTTCATCGACGGCCTCTTCTGATTCGACACCTCCATACCAAGTATTCTCGGGGTAGACCACCATTATGGGGCCTCTGTCACACGCTTTAAGACAGCCTGTGCTGGTGACCGCAACGTCCAAGCCGCGGTCAGAAAGTTCTGTTTCAAGGTACGCCAAAAGGTTACCTGCCCCTTTTTTTTGGCACACTCCCTGGGGAGTTCCTTGGAAACGAAATGACGCGCAAACAAAAAGATGTTTGTCGGGTTTTTGCATATTATCCTCCTTAGGTTTCTCTTTCGAAATTGATGATCAGCCACAACCCACACCACTACCTCGACAGCCTTCGCCACACGCATGGCTTATGGTCTTGTAGTGCACCGAAAGTCGGTTTTCCATCCAAGCGTCGAGAATGTCTTCGATCAAACCTTCCACGCTCCAGACGCTTAAACCCGCCTCTGCTAAGACTTGTTGGGGGCGCTCCCCCGCACCCGAGACAAATACGGCGTCACAGTCAAGCAAGGTTTCAGCTAATGCTTTCCACCGTTGGTCTCCGCCTCCTGTAGGAGGTGACGTTCGTAGGCCTTCGAGAATCCAACCAGCCTCTGACTCGCGATATATGGCAAACTCAGAGGCTTGGCCCAAATGAAGGTTGACCAAGGCTCCTTCCATGGTGCCGACGGCTGCCCGGCGGGGTCGAATTTCTGTAACGGTTAAAACGGAAGGAGCAGAACTGGTCGAACTGCAACTTAAGTCTGAACCGCAGCTTGTACCCGAGGCGCAACTTGTCGCAGAACCGCAACTCGCACAATCTGTGGTACGGGGTGAGGGCTTTGAATCACTAACCGCTTTGAGTGTGGCAGCAATTTCGGGGTGATCTTCGCCCAATAAACCTGCCGCATCAGCTCGGCAACGTTGACAATGCGACATTTGAGGAATCCATTGGGCACACTGTTGCCGGCTTCGCGCTAGTTCGCTTTTATCAGGTTCAGTCAACTGCCCAAAGGGAGTCCCTGGTACGGGATAAAGAGGAATTAAGTTGAAAACGTCAGCACCAAGTTCTGCGACGGTCTTGGCAACTTCTTCTATGTGAGTATCGTTATAGCCTGGGATATACAGTGTATTGACCTTGACTGTTATGCCCCGTTCTTTTAGTCCCAGGATTCCTGACTTCTGTTGAGCCCACAAATACGAGGCGGCTTCTTCCCCGGAATGCGTGCGTTTATCGTAACGCATCCAGGCGTATAAGGAGGCTCCTATGCTGGCCTGCACAGCGTTAACCGTTACCGTAACATGCGACACTTGGAATCGGGCCAGTTCATCCAAGTAGGGCACAAGATTCAGACCGTTCGTGGCCAGGCAGGTTAACAGCTGGGGAAAATTCTTTCGGACGAGTTTTAAAGTTTCAAGCGTTTGTTCTGGGTTGGCTAGGGGGTCTCCAGGACCCGCAATCCCCACCACAGCGGTTTGAGGAATCTTTTCCAACATGGTGGCTAAGTATTGAAGGGCTTCCTGAGGAGTTAAGATTCCACTCGTAACACCTGGACGACTTTCATGAAGACAATCGTGGGAGCGGTTGCAGTAGTGACATTGTAGGTTGCACCTGGGGGCTACCGGGAGGTGGATTCGAGCGGTGGTATGACGAGCCTTGGGGTCAAAACAAGGGTGTTGGGCAAAGTTAGTTTTCATGGTCTTTTCCTTTCTTAACATTCTTAGTAGTAGGTGTAGCCAACTGGATTCTCAGTTTGCCGTTGTTCCAAAACGGTATTCACCAGACGATCAAAGAGTTCTAAGGTCCCCTCATACCCAAATAACCGAACACGAGCTCCACCAAAACGGTCGTGAAGAGGAAAGCCTACCCGGAGTAAGGGAACCTTCCACCGTCGAGACAACGAGTAGCCTTTGCTGGAACCGATCAAGAGGTCGGGGATGGTTTCGGCCTCGGCTTCCAGTTCAAAAAAATCGGCATCCTCTAATACACGGAGTGAAGGGGTGAGTTCGGGACAACACACTTGTAAGGCCTTCTCGAGGTGGCCCGATGCCCCACCGCTGGCGGCCAGGGTGACGTGAACCCCCACTTCCGAAAGAAAGTGGACGAGACCAACCACCAAATCTTCTTCGCCATAAACTGCCGCTGTTAAACCTGAAAGGACTTTATGCGCATCGGCGTAGGCGTCCGCCAGTCGGCTTCTTTGCTCGTCAAGTTCGGGGGGGATCTTTTTCCCCGTCAGCTCTGTCAGCGTTTCTACGAGGCGGTCCGTTGCTCGAATCCCTATGGGGTAACCTAACCTCGCACCTTTCACACCTCGAGAAGCCAGTACAGTCCCGGCTGTGGAGGGGGCCAACGCCAGAACATCCCCAAGCTCAAGCCAATAGTGGGCTTTGGAACTAAGACGAAGGGCCGCTAGAGGAGTTCCTCCAGAAGGTAAGCTTTGATAATCGCTCCATTGGCCACCGTCCAAGGTGGTAGAAATATCTGGAATCAGGGTCAGCTTTCGTCCAAAGGCAGAGACGAGGGCTTTTAACCCGCGCAGATCAGCAGGCGAGGCCATACCGGGAAAAATCAGGACATCAGGTGCCTCCTCAGGGTTACTCTCTTCGGGAGCTGCTTCTGTCAGGGACTTGTTACTTTCTCCTAGAGTTTGAACGAGTGCTTTCACAGCTTGGTGAAAGCCATCGGAATGGGTTCCCTTGTAACTGGGGGTGGAGACCGTCACAAGCCGACTCTGTTTCTCAAGCCGTTGATATTCTGCCAGGTACTGTGAGAGGTCTTCTCCCATGGTTTCGGCCAGGCAAGTTGTGGCCACCCCAATCACTTCGGGAGCATATTGAGATTCCAAGTTGTCCATGGCCCGAAAGAAGTTTTCTCGTCCCCCAAAGACCGCGCTTTGTTCACTGAAATTGGTACTGGCTATGTCGATGGGTTCTTTAAAATGACTGATCAGGTAGCGCCGAATGTAGGTGCTACAGCCTTGGCTCCCATGTAACAGGCACATTCCTCCTTCGAGGCCATGAAAGGCTAAGGCCGCCCCCAAGGGGGTGCAGAGTTTACAAGGGTCTGTGGTCGAAACCGCGTTACGAACTTTCGTCTTCATGATTTCCTCCTAAAGCGAGAAAACTGCCAAACCGGTGAATTGACGGACTCATCGACTTCGCGAGCAAAGTTCTTCATCCCGATAAAGCCGGCTAAGGGAACTTTTCGTTCGTGGTTGTGGTCGACAAAAGCCAAACCCAGCTTAAAAGCCAGGGGGCGTTCTTTAACTCCGCCAATAAACAGATCGGTGTCCTGTTCCCGGCAATATTTGGCTAATTCGGCAGGATTGGAATCGTCGACAATGATGGTTCCAGGGTCACAGACTTGGGCGAGGGCTTCGTAATCTGCCGCAGACCCAGTCTGGCTTCCGACCAGGACTGTTTTAACGCCTAAATGCCGCAAGGCTTTGACTAGCGAGATGGCTTTGAATCCGCCTCCCACATAAATGGCCGCACGTTTGCCTTCGAGCCGTTTTCGATACCGAGCAATCTCTGGAAGCAATTCCGCGAGTTCAGCTTTGACCAGAGCCTTGGCTCTTTGAAGGACTTCGGGGTGATCAGGAAAAAATTCAGCGGCAGTATAGAGAGCCTGCACCATGTCTTCGATTCCGAAATACGAAACTCGTTTGAACGGGATGCCATATTTCTCTTCCATCAGTTTGGCGAGAGTGGTTAAACTGCCGGCACACTGCACCAGATTCAGACGAGCACCATGAGCACGGCGAATGTCATCAATTCGCCCATCACCGGTCATGACACAAACGACGTCTAACCCCAGTCTGCGGTAATATTCTTGGAGGATCCAAGTTTCTCCTGCCAAATTGAATTCTCCCAGGATATTGATGGAGAGGGGAGAGATTTGTGTAATCGAGGCACTTCCTACCAAACGCATGAGGGCATAACAAGCCGCCGCGTACCCATCTTTTTTTGTTCCTTTAAAACCCTCACTGTGGACGCTTAAAACAGGTAGCCCCAAATGGTCTTGAACCTTACGGCAGACGGCATCGACATCGTCGCCGATCAAACCCACAATGCAGGTGGAGTAAACAAAAGCCGCTTTGGGTTGGTGTCGTTCGATGAGTTCATAGAGGGCGAGTTCGAGTTTTTGAGCACCGCCAAAAATGACTTCCGTTTCGTGCAAGTCTGTGGAATAGGAATGTCGATGCAATTGAGGCCCGCTAGAAAGAGAACCTCGAATATCCCAAGTGTAGGCGGCACAGCCAATGGGGCCATGGACGACGTGAATGGCATCTGCGATCGGGTACAAGACGACACGACTTCCACAGAACACACAGGCCCGCTGGCTGACACTCCCCGAGGCGGATACTTTTTCGCAGACGACTGGAGACCCTGAAGTCTGTTCTGCAAGTTTGGCGACTTGAGCTTTTCGATCATTCAGAATTTCCACGCTTTCCTCCCTTGATCCCGCGGGGGTCAGGAAAAGTAAAGCAAGTCCTGTGCCAAGTCCAGAAAATGGGCTCAGGGGCGCAAAAAGCAGAATGTTAAGGTGCGGCGGTCAAAGAAAAGCACCAACAAAAAGTACCGAGGGGTTCAATTTATGCAGGAAAGTACCAAAACGTACTTTGTGGCTTCTTCCCGCCTCTTAACGGTTAACAGTACTACTTGTGATCTGGCCGCCAAAAGCCAAGTCCGGTACGGTAGTCCAAGCTGAGGATACCCTTTTGAAGAAACCCATAACCAATCACCGCATGATAGGGATCTGGTCGGTTCACCGGCTTGCCCTCAGCATCAACACTATGGCTGTCGGGGGCTTCCAGACTCACCACAGGATTGGTGAGCTCTTGGCCCAAGATTCGTGCTGTGGGCACAACTACCCGACGAGTGCGAAAGGCCGTAAAGACATTTTGACTCGAGACGTCGCTCAACTGGCGCACCACACCGATCTTTGAGGCTTCAGGTTCGGGAAGGGTAAGTACATCCATGGAGCCTGTGTCGATCAAGGCTGTAAACGTCTGACTCCCCACAGTGAGACGGCAAAGGGGACGATTCCCCTCTAACGAAAAAGAGAACTCTATTGCCCCTTCCGTCTCGAAACTGCTTAGGGGGAGAGTGGTCAAAATCACGGTGTGATCGACAAAATTAAAAATGACGAGACGATCTTGAAAACAAGAGCCACCCAGAAGCCCGACGAAGCCTGCTTGGTGAAAAATAGGGCTAGGAATTCGCAGAGCCTGAAACTTAAGTAGCCCGCTGGCCTGCTGAAACCTGGCCTCCGAGGCATTC
>DAIDJJ010000061.1:0-14148 GCA_027451385.1 Spirochaetales bacterium
AGTTGATCTTGTGTTTTCCTAAGTAGTGTTATACACTCTTTTCAAATGTGCGGAATACACTATGGGTAGTGTTTCTGCGAGAGGAGATATATTATGGCGAGCCCCTGGCGCTCCGACTGGCAGAATTTCCTTGGGTTTACCCGCGAGGAAATTGCGCCGGTCAGCCCGGTACGTTCCGTTGTAACTCGTTCGGGAGAACCCGAACCTTATGATCCAGAACGTGTCCGAACTACTTTAGCAAAAACTATCGAAGGTGTACGTGGTCAACCTGATCCCGAGTTAACAGAAATGTTGGCCCGCAAGGTAGAGTCCCGTTTGCGCGATATGGCGGGGCAAGCGACGGCGCCCTTAACTCCCCATGTGGAAGAGGTGCAAGATCTGCTCGAAACCATCCTGATGGAAAGTTCCCAGGTGGACCTGGCCAAAGCCTTTATCCTTTATAGAGCCCGTCATGCCGCCCTGCGCGATGCCAAAAAGTTGATGTTGGATATCAGCGAAACCATGGAAGGGTATTTATCAGGTTCTGACTGGCGTGTGAAAGAAAACGCCAACGTCAACTTTTCTCTGGGCGGGTTAATTCTCCATAATTCCGGCACGTTGACGGCGAATTATTGGTTGAAGAATGTCTACCCTGAAGCCATTGCCGAAGCGCATCAAAACGCGGATTTTCACATTCATGACTTATCGATGTTTTCGGGATATTGCGCGGGCTGGTCTTTAAGGCAGTTAATTGCGGAAGGCTTGGGGGGAGTTTCGGACAAAATTTCGTCCAAACCCGCACGTCACCTGTCCACTTTGGTCAATCAAATTGTGAACTTTCTGGGAATCCTTCAAAACGAGTGGGCCGGAGCCCAGGCTCTTTCGAGTTTTGATACGTACTTGGCTCCTTTTGTCAAAGCGGACGGCATGACCTTTGACGAAGTTCGTCAAAGCATTCAGAGTTTTATTTTTGGGGTCAATACACCCAGTCGCTGGGGCTCACAGGCCCCCTTCACCAATATTACGTTAGATTGGACAGTCCCCGTTGACCTAAAAGATAGGCCTGCCATTATCGGTGGCCAAGAAATGTCCTTTACGTATGGCGATTGTCAAGCCGAAATGGACATCGTCAATCGTGCCTTTTTGGAGCTCATGCTAGAAGGTGACGCCAACGGCCGTGGTTTTGCTTATCCGATACCGACGTACAATGTCACTCGTGAGTTTCAATGGGATACACCCAATGCCCAGTTGCTTTTTGAAATGACCGCGAAGTATGGGACCCCGTACTTCCAAAATTTCTTGAATTCCGATTTAGACCCCAGTGATGTCCGTTCGATGTGTTGCCGGCTCCAGTTGGACAAACGTGAACTGCGCAAACGCGGCGGTGGCTTGTTTGGTAGCGACGAATTTACAGGTTCGATTGGCGTGGTCACGATCAACCTGCCGCGAATTGGTTATTTGTCTAAAAATAAGTTAGAGTTCTACGACCGTCTGGGTCGCTTAATGGATTTGGCTGCCCAGAGTTTGACCATCAAACGAAAAGTCATCACTCGACTGATCGATAACGGCCTTTTTCCTTATACCAAACGATACTTGCACCACCTGAACAATCACTTTTCGACGATTGGCCTGACGGGGTTGCATGAAACATGCCTCAATTTCTTAGGTAAAGCGTACGGGATTCCAACACCTGAAGGAAAAGCTTTTGCCGAAGAAATTTTGACCTTTATGCGGGAACGCCTTCAAGATTACCAAGAACGATATGGCGACTTGTTTAATCTTGAAGCCACACCAGCCGAGTCGACCAGCTATCGTCTTGCTCTTCATGATAAAAAACATCATCCGGATATCCTCACCAGTGGTGATACCCAACCCTTCTACACCAATTCCAGCCAATTGCCGGTCGATTTCACCAGCGATATTTTCGATGCCTTGGATCATCAAGAGGCACTTCAAACAAAGTACACTGGTGGAACGGTTTTTCACGGGTTCTTAGGCGAACGGGTCAGTGATTGGCGAGCGTCTCGGGATTTGGTCAAAGCCATCGCCGAAAATTACCGGATTCCGTACTTTACCATCAGTCCAACCTTCTCCATTTGCCCTCGACATGGCTATTTGGCCGGTGAGCATTTTAGTTGCCCCCATTGTGAAGCCGAGGACAAGGCAAAAATGGAGCGGGAATTGGAAGCCTTGCGAGCACAACGCCCTTAAAGCAAAACAACGCCATCAAATCTTAGGGAGGAAAAAATGACAGTACAAGAAATCGACACCAGAATTCATGAGCTAGAAGAATCCTTAGCTCACCCCAAAACGTATCCTACCGAAATTTATACCCGAATTGTGGGCTATTATCGGTCTTTGGCAAATTGGAATGCTGGGAAACGCGAAGAATACAATCACCGGAAAACCTTTGCCGAAGACGGGCAGGCTATACAGGAAGCCTTGGACCGTGCTGAGGTTTCTGCCGTTGTTCCCGCCGCACCAGTTTTGGAAAAAGTTGAAGCCGTAGCAGGAACGGCCGCTTCGTATCGGCTGTATTGGCGGGCTCAATGCCCCAATTGCCCCGCGATGAAGGCCAAAGCCGCCACGTTGACGCTTTCTTCAGAATCTTACGACGTGGACAGCCACGAGGGCTATCAAGCTGCCGAAGCGGACGAAGTGACCTCGACTCCCACACTTCTTTTGTTGGATGCGGAAGGGCATGAATTGACTCGGATCGTAAATGCCTATGATTGGAAGTCGTTGACCCCTTATCTGGCATGACCCGTTCTGAGTTGGAAGGTGTTTTAGATGCTATTCTCAACCGGGCCGATTTTAAAGATCTTGAGGTTCTGAAAGCCGCGATGGATCGACGAGCCGGCGACCTGAATCGGGTCGGCGGCGGTCTTGATCCTCGGGCCCAGGCTGGCCAAATGGCCAAAGCCATCCAAGCGCAGATTGGCGGTACCAAAGAAGAACTCGACACCATGGTCAAGGGTTTGGTCGAAAATCTGATTCGACAAAAAGTGCCAGATATTCCCCCAGAGCATTTAACCCAACTGATGGAAGAATGGTTACCGACGACCATGGGCAAAACACCGCGTGCCAAAAAATCAACCCTGCCAGCAGAAGCTTTGGCCTCCATGATTCGTGATTTTGTGGCGTATTCGACGGGGGCCATGACGGCGGTCCGCCAGGTGGCGATGAACGATGATATGCCCAACTGGCCGCAACAGTATTGGAATCAATTTCCCGAGCGTATTCGAAGGTTGATTAAAGTTTTTCTTGATGGAAAGTTACCGGATGACGTTTTCTGGGAAGAAGTTCGTTCCACACTTGAGGGAAAAGCTTAAAGGGAGCTCTTTTTCAAGAAATTATCGCGATAATTTGGGATTTTATCGACGATAAAATTCCGAATTTGCATCAATAAAATCGACGCAGGCGCTTCGTCAAAGAAAAATCGGCTCGCCCACAGAGTTAATACCTGACCTGAACTTTGCTATGGCAGTCTTCATGATAATTATGAACCAGCGGGGTTTTAGGGGCTTCCTCAATTACCTTGAAGTTATATTACGTAGGGGTTATATTATTGGAGCGATGGTATCAAAGCGACTTGGAGGAGCCTCGTGGGTGAATGGGCGCTTGAAAGTACGACGGAGTACCTGGATTGGTTTATGACCCAGTCGGACCCTGTAAAAGAAGCGGTTCGTGCCTACGTGAAACTGCTTCTCGAAAAGGGCCCATCCTTGGCGCGGCCCTATGTGGATACCCTCAAGGGCAGCAAGTACCCGAATCTGAAAGAACTACGGGTTCAGGCCCAGGGGAGGAAGTACCGGATTGTCTTCATTTTCACCGGGAAACGGGTGTGTCTTCTTTTGATTGGTGACGTGAAAGGTGGGGCCGAGGACAAACGATTCTATGACAAATTGATTGCGAAAGCGGAAGCCCTGTACGAAGAAGTGCAGAAGTCCCAATGAGAGGCAGGAGGCGCAAAGATGGCGATTGTGAAAGAGGCGATGGCGGCGATGGAAAGTGTGATGAGTGAAGAGTCCATTGCCCGTTCCAACGAAATCTACGAACGGGAATTGTTCATCCTTAATTTGGCTGAACTGCGGGAGCAGTACAAGGTCAAACAGACTGACATGAAGGGATTCTCACAACCGGCGATCTCCCGGATTGAAGGCCGGACTGACATCAAACTCTCAACTCTGGTAAAATACCTCACCCAGATGGACTTGGAAATGGAAATCAAAGTCCGGCCCAGGAATCCCAAACAGGGCGTTCCGTCGGAAATCCTCTTGTTCCATTCTTGAAAATCACAGAACCAAAGCACGTCAATTTTGAAAGAAACTCCCTAACCGAGTATCCTCTGATATATTGACTAATCCGAAGCGCATTACTAGTTTTGCTCCATGATAAAGCTCAACTCACCTGGGTGCGGCTGTAAGCCCTCCCTAAGGGCCTAAGGTCACTTTTGCAAGTCTTACTCACGGGAGGAACCGGCGGAATTGGGGAGGGTATTGCTCGAGGTTTGGTCAAAGCCGGTGCAAGGGTCACCATCACGGGGCGTAACCAGGAACGCGGGGAAGCTTTAGCCTTCGAACTGCGAAAGCAAGGCGGTCAAGTGAGTTTTTTAGCCGCCGATTTGTCTGACCAAAAGGGAACCGTTGCCCTTGCTCAGGCGTATTGGAAGCTTCGCCGTCCTCTTGATGTCTTGATCAATAACGTTGGGGGGGTGTGGCCCCAGAGGCAATTCACCTCTGAAGGCCTCGAAAAAACTTTAGCCGTAAATCATGTACACCCGTTTCTTCTTTCTGCGTGCTTATTCCCCTTACTTAAGGCGTCTCAGGGAAAAGTTATTCACCAAAGCACTGGTTATCACGAGTTGGTCACGCTAAGAAAAAAAGATTGGGAACAACAACGTTTTGACTCGGGAATGAATGTTTATGGGCGGAGCAAGAAAATTTCGTTACTGGCTGGAGTCTTTCAAGCCCAACTTTGGCAAAGGGAAGGCGTGAGTTTGCAGTTTGCCGACCCAGGCATGGCCTGGACTCCATTAACAAGTCAAATGGGAAGAGACTACTTTCCTTGGTATGGTCGCTTTTTAGTTCCTGCGATTCATGCCTTACAAAAAAAAATTCCTCTCTCTTGGGCCGCTGGGCCAGCGCTATATTTGGCCTGCGGCTCGGACCGACGTCCTGGCGTATACGCTTTTCCTCCGCAGTTTTCTTGGAAGTTCAGGCTGTCTAAGACTGGCAAGCTGCGCGGGAGGATATTCTTGGCCCTGACGAGGGAACGTTGGTTTTCCAACGAGTCTCGGGCCGCCCTGAAAGCGGCGTTTTCTGGGAACTGGTAAAATAAAACAGGTAAAAAGCTGGTAAGAAGATAAATGACAAATACGATGACCAACTGGGGGGCGCTGTTTGAAATGGCCAAGCCCCGAATTACTCTGTTGCTGGAAATCATTTCGGCGGCAGCTTTTTTTGCCTTGGGTGGGTTTGGTCCTCACGGTACAGGGTGGCTGGGTTTAGGAAAGATGCTTCTGTCCGTTGGGATCTTGTCCGTAGGGATTTTTACACTGAACCATTGGTTAGAACGTTTTAGCGACAAGGAAATGCGGCGGACTCGAGAACGCCCTTTAGCCTCTGGTCGCTTTTCCGCCCCAACGGCGTTGGTCTGGGGGGTGTTCATGACCGCCTTGGGCATTGGGGTGAGTGCCGTCGCCGTCAACCTAACCATGGGACTAGTAGCATTGCTGACAGCTGTTGGGTATTTAGCCGTTTATACGCCGTTAAAATATAAAACCGTCTTTCACACGGCTTTAGGAGCTCTTCCTGGGGCAACGCCGCCTTTGGCTGGGGCTCTTGCCGCCACAGGGGGGGTAGATGGTCCAGCTTGGCTTATGTTTGGGCTGTTGGTGCTTTGGCAATTTCCCCATTTTTTAGCCATAGAGCTCATTTATAAAGATGATTATGGCCGTGGCGGGGTGAAAGTCGCTCCCGTCGTGGACACCACGGGCATCTGGACACGGATTCAAATTGTTGGGGCTACACTAGGGCTTTTAGCTTTAACCGCCTTTTTATTTCCTCTCGGCCTTCTCTTTTACCTCGGGATCGGTTTGACTCTTGTTTTTCTTGTGACGGGTGTCCAAGCCGTGATAACTGGAACAAAAAAAGCGGCGAAAACTCTTTTTAGGACCTCGCTTTTGTATCTTCCTTTCTATTTCGTCCTTTTGATACTACAATTTCAAATTGTTAAGGAGGCCTGGCATGGCTAACGCCCTGTATTCGTTCCTACATAGTTTTGGTTTCGCACATCCTCTTCATCCCGTATTGGTTCATCTGGTGATTGGGCCGATTATTGCGGCGTTGCTGTTCTATTTAATCGGCTGGCTTTTCAAAAAGCCTACCCTCTATACCACAGCTCGCCAGTTGAATGTTTTTGCCTTGGTTGCCTGGTTCCCCACCGTAACGATGGGTGTTTTGGATTGGATCCATTTTTATGGGGCGGCCAATATTCCGGAAATCCGCTGGAAAGCCCTCGGGGCGAGTGTTTTATTAGTCCTCCTCGTGGTCAATATCCTCTTGTATAAGAAAATTGATAAAGGTTCAAAAATTCATTTAGTTCTTTATTTAGCTGCGGGGTTGACGGTGGCGTTTGTCGGCTTAATGGGGGGGGATTTGGTGTATGGCAGCAAACCTGCCGTAGCCAAAGTGACTCCGGTGGTGGCCCCAACGGTGACGACTCAGGGGGTGAAGCACGTCAGTGTTGATGGATTTACCCTGGACTACCAGGTGGAAGGGCCCTTAGTCCATATGAAAGTTTCGTATAAAACGACAGGCTGGGTAGGCGTAGGGTTTGGAAAACAGCCGGTCATGGATGGGGCTCATATCATTATCGGTTATATTTCTCACGGCAAGGCGGTGGTGCAGGACGACCTAGGGGAAGGGCACTATCACGCTTCTGAACAACAATTTGGTGGCAAAAGCAGTTTGACCGACGTTTCGGGCACCCTGGTGAATGGGGTCACGACCTTGGAATGGACCATGCCCCTGCGGACTGGAAACCCCAAGGATATTGTATTGGTGCCGGGTCAGCCAGTTTCCGTCATTTTTGCCCATGGAGGCATGGATGCCAAGAATTTGACGTCGTACCATGGGCCCAATGGGAACACTTCCACGCAGATCACATTTTAACGGAAGCGGGTGGAAAAGGTACTTAGGCGAGTGGAGAAAGGTTTAGCTGTGTTTTCTTTGGACGAGGTTCAACTTACTCCGACAAAGGACTATAAGCTCCTGGCAAGACTCAACGAGACGGTGCAAACCCTGCACCGTCAGCGTTACCCCGAAGTGTTTCAAGAATATTCGTACCAAGCCGTCGAAAAGGTTTTTAAAAAATTCTTGAAGTCAAAAGGGTGGCAGGCTCTGGCCGTGACGTACCAGGACGAAGTTCTTGGTTATGCTTTGTTTTGCGAACGACAGGTTGGGGATAATCCCTTTCGTAAAGGTTATCGTAGTTTACATTTAGAACAACTAAGTTTTCTTCCCGCCTATCAACGGCGTGGTTTAGGTCACCTCGTGATGAAGCACCTGGAAAAGCTGGCCTTGCAGAAAGGGTTTTCCCAGCTTGAACTCAGCTATTGGGAGCAAAATGTTGAGGCGGGAGAGTTTTATAAAAAACAGGGATTTACCACGGCTTACCGCTTTATGGTTAAGCCCCTCCCTTGAATTCCAATAGAGCTGAAGCCCCATAGAGCAATTTTTGAAATCCCAGGTTATTCCAGCCACACTTCAAAGATTTCTTCAGAGTCTGGGCGCTGATATTCAAAAATTTTCCCAGTTTGGCCAGATTCAAGCATTGAGAACAGGGCTTGAAAATCCAGGGGTAAACCGGGGAGGGCAGGACCTCGCAAACTCATCAAGGGTTTCAACGTTTGAAAGACTTGATACGGGATGGTGATGCGGTTGCGCTCGTTACCCAGGTTGTCTTTCACCTTAATGACGATGTTTTGTGGTGGGGTGCTTCGAAAAGTTTGTTCCGCTTGCTGAAAGAGTTTTCCGAAACCGTCGCGAAGGCTATTTCCGACTTCATTGAAGACCTGAAAAACATCGGGAACAGGTTCCGACTTAGGAGGTTCCTGTTTTTGTTGTTCCGACTGCGCTAATTCTTGAATGAGGCGTTGACCTTGTTCTGGGGTAAGAAAACCCTCTTGAACCATTTTAAGGATTTTTAGCGTTTGGTCCGAGTCCATAGAACCTCCTAGGGCGATTCTTCGCCTTCAACATCCCCAAAGTCTTCGTCGATGATGCTGGCTAAGGACGCCTCAACATCTTGGGGAAGGGTGTTTTTCACCACTTGGAAAAACAAATTTTCAATTTCAACCCCGATGTTGATATTATGGATAATACAGTTCTGCGTAGTTTTCAATTCAATCGGTGTAAAATTTAAAATTCCCCGAATCCCGGCATCCTTGAGGATTTTATGGCATTCGGTGGCGACGTCCTCGGGTACGGACAGGATGGCTACTTCAATGTGTTCGTTCTCAACAAAACGAGCAAGTTCACTCGTCGGATAGATGGGAATCCCCACGGATGGCAAAACCTTTTCGGGGGCGATATCAAAACCAGCGGCAACTTCGAAATCCCCCTGATGAAACCCTTTATATTGGGCTACCGCAGAGCCGATTTTCCCCATACCGACGATGATAATCCTTTGTTCGCGGGTTTTTCCGAGAATTTTGTTCAGTTGTTCGGACAGGTAATCTATCCGATAGCCCCCACGCTTATTGCCACCTAGGACAAGCAAGGAGAAATCCTTGCGGACCAAGGCAGGGGCTACACCAATAGCATCCCCCAGGTTGTTCGAAAACACCTTTTCAAAGCCAAGGCTCTTGAGTTGCGTTAAGATTCTACGGTACTTTAATAACCGTATGACTAGTTCTTTATTTAGCTTTCCCTTCATTTGTTGTGCTACTTTTCACAAAAACTTAAAACAATATACGCCAAAGAGGTTCTTTTGGCAAGCGCGAAACTTTAAAAAGCCATTTGGCAAAATAGTCACTTCCATGTAAACTGACAAAAAGAGGTCGAAATGATCACCCAAATCGAACTGATGCGGTCGGCCGTCTCACTGGGCAAAGACGATCTAAACAATAGTTTTATCTATAAAGTGCATCTGTCGGGAAATTTAGTGATGGAAGTCTCGGATGAGTTTAACCTGCTCGTAGGTACTCTCATCAACGGCGGTATGAAAAAGTTGGTTTTTGACTTGACTGACTTAAAGTATATTGACAGCACGGGCATTGGGATCTTTATTGGTCTCGCCAAAGCGATTCGAAGCAAGGGGGGCGATATTGCCTTTCTTAATGTTAACGCCAAAATTCATGAGGTTTTTCAACTCGTAAAACTGAATGATTTTATCCATTTCTTTCGTGGCGATAAGCAGGTGGTGGATCATTTTTTTGCTCTTAAGGTCTAAAGTCCAACGCCTCGGATTTCCAGCAAAGCTCGGCCTCGTTCTGGCCTTAGCCTTGGCTGTCACGGGGGGCTTGGGGGCTGAAACTCTGGTTCGTACGATTTCTCCTCTCCATGCGGTTCCCCCCAACCCTTTTTTAATGGCCAAGGGAAGCTTAACCCCTTTGGATCGTGCCCGTTACCTGGTGCATGAAAACCCTTCCATCAGCTTGGCGGTGGCTTTGAACTTTTCTTTAATATACCAAGAAGAAGCTCAAGCTGAAGGTGTAAACCCGGATGTGGCATTTGCGCAAATGCTCTTAGAAACCCATGCCCTGCGCTTTGGGGGGCAGGTGCTCGCCACGCAAAATAATTTTGCGGGAATCGGCGCCTTAGATGGGGGAAATCATGGGTTAACATTCCTCTCGCCTCGCGAAGGTGTGAGGGCTCAAATTCAACATTTAAAGTATTACGGGGGAAATGCCCCGTTGGTTCATTCCCCGGTGAACCCGCGTCTGATTTGGATTCGACGCTCTTGTGCACAAACCATTTGGCAATTAGCCGGAACTTGGGCCTCTGACCCCCAATATGGGAATAAACTCAATAACATTTTGAATCGAATGACGAATTTTGCTGAAAAAGAACCCTTGGTGACGGTGTCGCATGTCTTTGGTGGATCCGGCTAAAGCTTTTCTCCTTGAGGGAGAGGCCTTGCGCCGTCAGTGGCATCAGGCCCAGTGGTTGTCCACAGACCCTGTCGCTTTGGTGTGGGACCTTCCCCAGGTAGACCGTGAAGTAGGCGCTTTTCTTGTCGCCTGTTTATCCTTAGGACGCGTCAGTGCCATCCAAGCCTTTGCCGCAAAACTTTTGGGGCGTTTGCCTCGTCCCCTACCAGACGGCTTGAGTTCTCTGACCCCCGCACAAGCTGAATCCTTAACAGCCGATTTGACTTATCGGTTTTTTTCACCCGCTCGACTAGCAAACTGGCTGTTAGCTACGGGGGCCGTATTACGCCGTTATGGCTCCCTCGAATCGGCTTTAAAGGATACTCAGGACCCCTGGGAACGTCTTGAGAGTTTTGCGATCCTTTTTCATCCATATGGTGATCTCGGGATTTTGGTTCCACATCCTCGGACCAAGAGTGCCTTTAAGCGACTGAACTTATTTTTTCGTTGGATGGTTCGCCAGGATGCGATTGACCCCGGGGGGTGGTCAAAACTTAAGCCTTCTGAGCTTTTGGTCCCTGTGGATACCCATGTCTTAGCCTGGGCTCGCGGGGCGGGGGTTACCTTGCGCCGTCAGGCTGATCGAAGGGCCTGCCAGGAGATTACCACCTTTTTTCAAGGACTTTCACCTGAAGATCCCCTTCAGTGGGACTTTTCTTTGACAAGAAAAGGTATGTCAGCACAAACATCATTCTGGACTTGAGCTGGCGTTGGCATTATACTTCTTTCATAATTACGCCGAGAGGTAGGAGGAAACTCATGCAAAAATTTGTGTGCGATGTCTGCGGTTACATTTACGATCCCGAAGTGGGAGATCCTGATAACGACATCGAGGCGGGGACATCCTTCGAAGCCCTCCCGGATGACTGGGTTTGCCCGATGTGCGGGGCTTCTAAGGACGATTTTTCGCCTGTAGAGGACTAAGAGGTCCAAAGCAGTCGGAAAACCTTCAGCCGGCCACAGGGTCGGCTTTTTTTATCGAGTTAAAAATTGGTCATGAATATTGCTCATTCTGAGTTAAAAGATAAAATATTATCAGTTAATTAAATGACTAAATTCCTGGGGAATTATTGTCAGAAACCCTTTCCAAATCCAGATTCATACGTTAGTATCCCTCTAGACATAGGTAAGCGAGGTTGACGCGTATGGAAGGAAAACTGCAAGAGCTCACGGACAGACTCTATAAAGACGGGGTCGAGAAGGCGTCTCAAGAGGCTAAGGGAATTCTGGAAAAAGCTCACCAGGAGGCAGAGGCACTCCGGTCAAAAGCGGCGACAGAAGCAACTGCCGTTGTCAATGCGGCAAAAAATGAAGCTGAACAGCTGAAAACGAAAGCATTGGCAGAAATTAAGATGGCCGGTGAACAGGCTGTGGCAACGCTGAAAGGTGAAATTACCAACCTGTTGGCAACATCAGCTCTGTCGGCCAGTGTAAAGGCCGCTGTGGATGATGTCACATTTGTCAAAGATTTGGTGAAAGATTTATTGGCCAAATGGGATCCGAAGAATCCCGAAGTAGCCCTCGTGCTCCCCGAAAAAAAGCAAGCTGATTTCGATAAACTGTTTCAAGCCAAAGCGGCTGAAACGCTCGGTAAGGGTGTCGAATTGAAGTTTGAAACCCGCATGGACGGTGGTTTTCGCCTAGAGCCTCGCGACGGGTCGTTTGTTTTGTCGTTCAGCGACCGTGACTTTCAACAGTTCTTTCAGTCTTTCCTCAAAGTAAGGGCCAAGGAAATTCTCTTCCCCACCCCGAAGGCGTAACCTACTGTGAGACAGCATTACTATCTGATATCAAGCTTATATGAGGTGTTTCTTGACGCGAAAGCGCCAGTCACCCTGAAGGGCTTTCTGGATCAGTGCGAAGATTTGCTCCTTCAAGAGGAAGTCGACGAACTTAAAAAGCTTTTTTTGCTCAGAGATTTAGGAGTGGCTGTACAAGAATTCGCGTACCCGACGACGAACCGTCAACCGGTGGTTTGGTCTCGTGAGCAATTAGCCGACCTCTTAGGTCCTTATGATGTTCCTGCGGCTTCGTTAAAACCAACAGAGTTGGAATTTCGTGAGCTTGGCGGGCGTCCCAGTCGTTTGGATGAGATCCTGGTGACCTTTTACAACCGGCTAGAAGATATTGTCGCCCCCAGATCTGCCGAGTGGTTCCTCTTTGACTTAGATTTACGTAATGTGACGACCGCCTTGGCTTTGCGAAAAACAAAACAACCGTTCCATGAAAGCATCATCAAAGCGGGTAATGCCGCGATGGGAATTTTACAATCCTCAGCGGTTGACTTTGGTCTTTCGCTAGATCTTCCGTATCTGCCCAAATTGGTAGATGTCTATGGAGAAAAACAACTTCATAGTATGGAACGAGACAAACAGACGATCAGTGGCGCCTTACCAGCCGAACCCTCGGCGATAGAAAAGCACATTGATGAAATCCGCTGGGATTGGCTGACCCAAAATTGGGAAAGTGACACGTTCGGTACCTACGCCGTGTATTCCTACGCCTTGAAACTCGCCATGGTGGAACGCTGGAATGGCTTGAATCCGGAAGAGGGTAACCGCTTGTTCGAAAAATTGGTGAATCAAATTAAGGGGAGTATTGTCTTCTCGGACGATCTCTTCGTCGGAAAAGGGAAAAGGTAATGGTTAAAGGAAAAATTACGGGCATCATTGCCAACCTGCTGACGGTCAAAGTAGACGGCCCCGTCGGTCAGAATGAAATCTTTTTTGTCTCGGTAGAAGACGGCCGGCTGATGGCAGAAGTTATCCGTGTCACGGGTGATACGGTCTTCGGTCAGGTTTACGAAAGCACCCGCATGCTTAAGGTGGGTACGGACTGTGAATTTACCGGGCACATGCTTGAAGTAGAGCTTGGACCTGGTATTTTGTCGCGTAACTACGATGGGTTGCAAAATGACCTCGACAAAAAAACAGGCGTGTTCTTGAAACGCGGTGAATACACCGAGGCGTTAGACGACAAAGTTTCCTACGAGTTTAAGCCCTTGGCCAAGGCCGGCGATTTTGTTCGAGCCGGTGATTGGTTAGGGTCTGTCAAAGAAGGCTGGATCGACCACAAGGTCATGGTTCCTTTCAAGCTGGAAGGCCGGTGGAAAGTCAAATCGGTCACGGGCGCAGGTTCCTACACGATTCGCCAAAAGATTGCCGAGCTAGAAAATGATCACGGTGAGGTCGAAACTGTAACCATGGTCCAAAAGTGGCCGGTCAAACGAGCGATTCACACGTACAAAGAAAAGCCGCGACCCTTTAAAGTCATGGAAACAGGTGTCAGAATGTTTGACACCTTTAACCCCATGGCTGAGGGTGGAACGGGCTTTATTCCTGGTCCGTTTGGTGCGGGTAAGACCGTTTTACAGCACGCTCTGTCCAAGAATGCCGAAGCTGACCTGATCGTTTTTACCGCCTGCGGTGAACGCGCGAATGAGGTCGTAGAAATCTTTACAGAATTCCCCGAACTGATTGACCCCAGAACTGGTCGAAGTCTGATGGAACGAACCACCATCATTTGTAATACTTCGAACATGCCGGTTGCGGCTCGTGAAGCTTCGGTTTATACGGGCATGACGATTGCCGAGTACTATCGAATGATGGGTCTCAAGGTTCTTTTGTTGGCCGACTCCACGTCCCGCTGGGCCCAAGCCTTGCGAGAAATGTCAAACCGTCTTGAGGAACTTCCTGGACCGGACGCCTTCCCCATGGATTTACCTGCCATCATTTCGAACTTCTACGCCCGTGCAGGCTATGTGGTATTAAATAATGGACAATCGGGCTCGGTTACCTTCATCGGTACCGTTTCCCCGGCGGGTGGTAACCTCAAGGAACCCGTCACGGAATCAACCAAAAAATCAGCTCGCTGTTTTTATGCTTTGCAACAGGCCCGAGCCGACCAGAAGCGCTATCCCTCCATCGACCCCATTGATAGTTATTCGAAATATCTGGAATACCCTGAAATCCGAGATTACTTGAACTCAAGGTTGGGTTCAGACTGGGTAACCA
>DAIDJJ010000062.1:0-14092 GCA_027451385.1 Spirochaetales bacterium
GTCAAGCTCGTCATCAACCACGCCGCGGGCCAGTCTACCATGTCGGAGACGGACTACGGCGGCCTCACGGGCCTTGACGCCTCCTTCCTGCATCAATTATGGGGGGCAAGATGAAATACTTCGTGCCGTTAAGCGCTGGCAGGCACAACCCACCCCCCCAGAACTTACGGCAGAGGTCTTAGGCTCATACCTAGATCAGCCTCAACTCCCCCCCTTAGACTTAGTCATTCGCACTGCCGGAGAAATTCGTTTAAGCAATTTTTTACTCTGGCAAAGCATTTATGCAGAATATTATTTTAGTCCCAAACTTTGGCCGGATTGGGATACCGAAGATCTTCTTCAAGCCTTCGTCGCCTACAGCGGCCGCCATCGGAAGTTCGGAGGGGTTCGTGAAAAATAAAATCGTTCAACGACTGATCACCTTCTTTGTAGTTTTTCCCATTCTTCTTTTGATCATGTTTTGGGGAGTATGGCATCATCTTCCCTTGGTTCTTTTGTCCTTTATGGCTTCAGTATGGGGTGCCTTTGAAATGGCGGCCCTTTTACGGTCAAAAGATATGCAAACCAATGTCTACTTACCTGTAGCTTTTGGCTTAATTTTCCCTGTTTTGGCTTATGCACAAATCTCGGGTTGGATTCACCCCGCTCACACCGTGGCAGCCGCCGGTATTGCCATTATGTTTGTTTTTTTACGTCAAATTTTTGTTAATACAGAAGAAGGCTTTGAACCTATTTTGGGAAAGGTCGCCGGCAATTTATTGACCATGATTTATCCGGGCTTCTTTTTGTATTTTATCATTTTACTTTTAGGTTTTCCTCATGCTTCCCTTTTGATGGCTGTCTTTGCTTTATCCACCTTTGGAAATGATGCCATGGCCTGGCTTTGGGGAACCTTATTTGGACGAACCAGTCCCAAGCCTTTTCTCGTTAGTCCTAATAAAAGCGTGATTGGTTTTATTGGGGGAATTGTGGGAACGTTTTTAGTACTTCTCACCGTCTTTTTTGTCATGCCTGGTTTGTTAGGAACCAACATCTTTGCAGTTCTTCTTTTGGCAGCAATCTTAGCCCTAACAACAATTTTGGGCGATTTGTTCGAATCTTGTCTCAAGCGCAGTGCCGGCGTAAAAGATTCTGGCAGTTTAATTCCAGGCCGTGGGGGAATTCTGGATTCCATCGATAGTCTTCTTTTTTCGGCCCCCATTTTTTATATTTTTTTGATGTTTATTCACGGGAGATTGTAGTGCAGACCGTTCTTTTTATTTTATTGGGTCTTATCGGCTTAGGGATAGTTGTCACAATCCATGAATTGGGCCACTTTTTAGCGGCGAGAGCCCTTGGTGTGGAAGTAGAAGCCTTTGCCGTGGGTTGGGGACCGGCCTTCTTTCGCTGGAAACCCGGCAAAACAGAATATCGCCTTTGTTGGTTACCTTTAGGCGGTTACTGTAAAATGAAAGGGGAAAACTACCTCAAGCAAGCGTTATTAGATCCCCAGTCACGGCCTCAACCCGAACCCGGTAGTTTTTTTGCGGCGCCTCCGTGGAGTAGGATTATCATTTCGATAGCCGGACCAGTTTTTAACCTCTTGATGGCAGGTATCGTTTTAACGGCGTTGGCCATGACGGGAGTTCCTCAAAATGCGCCGTCTTCACGGATCATTCTCGCTTCAGAATATGAACATCAGTCCTTTCCAGCAGATCAAGCTGGACTGAAATCCGGAGATATCATCACGGCCATCAATGGACAATCCGTTCAAAACTTTCGTGATTTGCAAAATCTCATTGAAGCTAGCAAGGGACAACCTCTTCTGGTCGAAGTCAATCGTGAAGGAAAACTTTTAACTTTGACGGTCGATCCTCGTTGGAATTCAGCCTCGAGCAGTTACCTTGTTGGAGTTTATCCCTGGATTGACCCCATTGTTGCTTCTGTTCAAAAAGACTCACCTGCGCAAATTGCAGGAGTCGAACCAGGAGACCTCGTATTAGCGTTTAATGGTCACCCTACCCCCAATACACGGGCAATTGTCCCGTTGTTAAGTGACCGGGTTCCCAGTTATAACCTAGAGTTAGAACGAAAAGGTCAAAAGATTGATACCACGATCATTCCTGACATTGTGAATAATCAACCTCATCTGGGTATTGAGTACAAATTACCTCATTATCCTGCAGTGCCCCAGCCATGGAACACGGCTTTGGCTCAAGGAATTGCTCAAACTCAAATGTTTTTAATGCAAATGGTGGATGGACTCGTCCAACTGGTCACGGGAAAAGTTGACCCAGCTAAAAATCTTTCGGGCCCTCTCTTAATTGCTTACTATGTCGGCGATGTGGCTTCTCAGAGCTTTATGAGTGGCTGGGGTGATGGGGTCGGTGCTGTTGCCAACTTTTTGGCTTTTATTAGTTTGGCTCTATTTCTCATGAATCTCTTGCCGCTCCCGGCTTTAGATGGGGGCAATATTGTCTTAGAATTGATTGAGCTTTTCCGTCGCAAGCCCTTAAAACCCATGACCTTAATTCGCTTTCAGCAACTTGGTTCGTTTATCATTCTTGCCCTGATCATTTATACCACCTACAATAATGTTATCTTTTTGATGCAACCGAAATAGGAGTTCCCTGATGAGTGAAGTAAAAACTGAAATTACTTGTCTGTGCGAAGAAGTATTCCCTATTCATTATGAGGATGAGCTGGATATTGCCCAAGCTAGCAACCGTCAAAAAATTTTAGAGGGTCAGTTTCTTTCCTTCACTTGTCCTGCTTGTGGTAAGGCCATCAAAATCGAGCCACGAGTACGACTCTTCGATGGTAATGATTGTTGGGAAGTATATCCTGAAACCGAGCGAGACCATTATTTAGCGGGCTCTCTTGAGCTTTCACAATCTTTGCACCGGGTGGTTTTCGGGTATAAAGAAATGGCAGAAAAGGTCAGGATACTAGGCGACCACTTAGATGATCGGCCGCTGGAAATTCTGAAATTTAGTTTTTTAGAAAAACAAGGTTGGCCTGAGGGTGTACTTCTAACCTATCAAGAAAAGCGTGATGATAAACTGCACTTTTATATTGAAGGACTTAAAGAAAACGAAGTGGGGGTAACTGCAGTTCCCGTCGCTTTCTACGATCGAATTCGTACCCAGCTGACCAATCCCCCACCCGAATGGGCGGATATACTTCAAGGCCCATACCTCAGTGTTCAAAAACTTGGGAAACTCTAAGTCTCAAAACTCAGTTTCTTTAACTTCGTCATTTCGTGCATGACTGGGATTTTCCCAAACCTTTTGTATCGCTTGAGCTACTGAATCTTGAACTTCTGCAGAGGGTAAATCGGCTGGAGCATATATCGATCCGAGCAAAGTGACTCGGTAAAGCGGCCTCACCTTATTCAAGGCCATAGTTACCATATCTAGAACGCACTCCTGACAACGACAAACCTCGGGTCGAGCAATCAGCTGTCGTTCGACTTCGTCAATCGTCAGCCGTTCACTCTCGTTCACCAACAAGCTGAAATCGTATTTTTGTTGAAATGACATACGACCTCCTCTCCAAAAGTATACTGTGAATTAGTCGTGATCGCTATCGAAATTTTCAAAACGTGTATACGAGGGCATAAACAACAATTTTATCGTGCCGACGGGACCTTTCCGCTGTTTACCAATGATGAGTTGAGTCTCAATATTGTCAAAACCTGCTTTGGTGGCCACATCAGTGTCTGTTTTTCGAGGACGATGGAGAAACAAGACCACATCGGCGTCTTGCTCTAAAGAGCCAGACTCCCGTAAATCAGCCAAACCTGGGGTTTTGTCTTCCGTGACGCGAGTTAACTGAGACAGTGCTACCACGGGAATCTGAAGTTCACGCGCCAAGGCCTTTAACGAACGACTGATGTCGGCGACTTGTTCGTGGCGGGGCAGATTCGTATTCTCATGACCAATTAAGGAAATGTAATCCACATATAAAATCTGAATATCATGTTTACTTTTCATTCGTCGAGCCTGAGCACGAAGATCTAAAAGTTTCATATTTGGCGTATCGTCAATGAATAAATTCGCTTCATAAAGCAAAGGCAAAACATCGTGCAAACTCGAAAAATCTGAAGTTTTAAGAAAACCAGTTCTCAATTTCGTGGAATCTAAACGAGCTTCACTCGCTAAAATACGATCTATCAAATCTAAATCTGGCATTTCTAAAGTAAAAAAACCAACCGGGATTTTTTTATGTAAGGCTTGATGGGAGGCAAGATTTAAAGCAAAAGTCGTTTTCCCAATGGAAGGTCGAGCAGCAATAATAATAAATTCACTAGGATGAAATCCTGCAGTTATATTGTCCAAGTCTCGATAACCAGTAGAAACACCCGTTACGGTTTCTTTGGATTTCGACAACGCAATAATCCGATCCATCGCCGAACCAATAAGCTCAGAGATTTTCTTAAACTGTTTTGTTTGACGTTCTTCAGCTAATTCAAAGATCTTTTTTTCAGCCTCTTCAACGGTTTGCCGACTCGGAATCGATTCATCAAAAGCTTGGATGGATATTTCTTGGGCTACTTGAATTAAGCGACGACGCTGTGCATGAGATTTGACAATTTCTGCATAATACTCTGCGTTGGCAGCAGAAGGAACAGACTGAGATAACTGAGCAAGATAGACTGCACCGCCTGCAGCTTCGAGCTTATTTTCTTTTTGAAGGGCATTGGCCAGGGTTAAAACATCAACCTGAACCCCTTCGCCTTGCATAACAATAACCGTTTCATAAATTAAACGATTCGCTTGTTTATAGAAATCATGAGGTTTCAGAACAGGCAAAATAATATCGAGAGTTTCTCGAGACAAAAGAATAGCCCCCAAAACCGCCGATTCTGCATCAAGATTTTGGGGGGGTAAGCGCTCAGACATCCACTCAGACTTCTTGAGCTTTAACTTCTACTTTAACAACCGCAAATTCACGTTCTAGAACCTTGATGCGAACCTCATAGGTACCCACCAATTTAATCGCATTACCAGGAATGGCAATGTGCCGTCTTTCAAAAACAGCTCCTAACTGAGCTAAATGTTCGGCAACAATCCCATTGGTGACAGCACCAAAGAGCTTTCCATTATCACCAGCCGGCATAGTAATGACGACTTGTAACCCTTGAAGTTTTTCTTTAACACTCAGGGCAGCCTGACGTTTTTCTTCCTTGCGGGCTTCAATTTGACGCTTCCGCTGCTCAATAATGTTCTGTCCATGCTTGGAGAAAGGGATCGCAAACCCCCGAGGAAGTAAGAAATTACGACCATAGCCATCGGCGACTTGGCGAATTTCCCCTTCTTCTCCAACATTTTCAACATCTTTAACCAGAATAACTTTCATAGCCTTTCCTCGCTATTCGTATTGAAATTTCGAAAATTGACCCATAATTCTAAAACAGCCAAAACGGAAAGAAACACAAGTGTTCCCATTTCTAAGGCCGAACCGAACCATAAGCAAAAAACTAACAAAAGTCCTGAAACAATGGTTTTAAACAAAGCGGGCCAGTTCCAGCGTATCATTAAAGACTGAACCACTCCCCCACCGGCCAACGCATGAATCAACAAGGTAATCCATGCTATGTTCAGCAAAGGGTACTGCCAAAACCCTGTAATCTTATCCGACTTCTCGAGCAAGACAACAGCTAAATAAATCGCCCAGGACAACAAAAACACCCACGTTGCCGTTGAGGGCAAACGAAAGTTTCTTAAGTAAAACGGTTCCTTGCGTACAACTTCTCCGGACTCACTCACCACGGGTGTTGCCCTAGTTAAACGCCAGGTCAGCAACCAAAGGAAAAAATATCCCAACAAAACTGAACTCAAAAGTGCCTCTTCAAACATTTTAAGAATCAAGTCGGGATTTTTTAACCAAGCGGTGGGGATGAGGCTTGACCAAGAGTCAACCGTGGTCCCACCACTGGTGAGAATCGAATGCCAGAACTTTGCAAAGCTCAGCGAAATTTCCGCTTGCACGGTGGGACTCGACATCATGAGCCAAGCAATAGGAAACAGGATTACCCCCACAGCGGCCAAAGCTACAGTTAAACGGGTCAAAAACCGCCACCCCGAGCTTTTCAAGCCGTCGATGAGTAACCAGCCTCCTATTAAGGTAAAAGCCATACCCACAGCAAAGTATTCCAGGACACCCCAACGGTTCAGCCCTGACCATAAAAGCATGGCTTCTTGACCACCAGCTATGACCGCCAGGCTAAGGGCACTCGAACTCCAAAGAGCCCCACGCCCTCGAGATCCCGCCAGTTGTAGAGGCACGAGAAAAACTATTCCCACCAGACCCAACTGAAAGAGAACCCCTGAAAGCAAACCCAAACTCACCGTGAGCAAAGGTCTGCGGCGCGAAGCAGTTGCCAGCATCTTTTTAGTTCTTTACGTACGGCAAAAGAGCTAAAACGCGTGCAATTTTAATTTGTTCAGCTAATTTTCTCTGAAACTTAGCACTGGTTCCAGTAATCCGACGAGGAAGAATTTTACCTCGTTCCGTGATGAATTTTGCCAGGATATCTGTGCGCTTCCAGGTGCAAGGCCACTTATGAACAGTAAACTTGCAAATCTTTTTCTTGAAGTACACTTTACCACGGCGACCACGGTCTTGACCGTCGCGACGATCTTCACCCTTTGCACCGCGATCCATGCCTTCATCAACATCTTTCATTTCATTTTCAAACGACATGTAAACCTCCTAAATTAAAACGGAATATCATCTTCGTAGCTTTGAGGGTCATAAGAGGGTGGCGGAGTCTCAGTTCGACCTCGAGACTCACCAGACCTAGGCTCATTTGACCTAGGTTCTGCGGCTCTTGGCTCTGGGGACGCAGAACGAGGCTCACCCCCTGAACTTTGTCGACTGCCTAAAAGCTGAAGGTTATTCACATTAACGGTCACCTTCGAAAACTTCTGACCTTCCTTTTCCCACCGATCCTGACGCAATTCACCGTCAACAGCTACTTGTGTACCTTTCAGCAAATAACGTTGAAGTGCTTCAGCCGATTTACCCCATAGAGTGAGATCGAAGAAGTTTCCTTCTTCTATCCACTGATCATCTTTTTTGATACGACGGTTCACCGCCAAACTCAAATTACAGATAGCTTGACCGGAAGCTGTATAGCGCATTTCCGCATCACGAGTAAGTCGACCTATCAAAACAACGTGATTAACATCAGCTGACATAGGCTATTCTCTCTTTGGCTCTTCTTTCTTTGGCTCTTCTTTAATACTTTCGTGAATAACAAACAAGAATTTTAAGATTTCAGATTGGAGACGCAGAATCTTGTCGGCTTCCGCAACTTTTTGAGGAGGAAACTCGGTAACAAACATCACATAGTGACCTCGTTCCTGTTTCTTGATCGGGTAAGCGAGATTTCGCTCCCCCATATCTTCTTCCTTCAGGATGTTGCCCCCGAAGTTTTTCAGTTCGTTACGAACGAACTCTAGGCCTTTGACATAGTTGTCTTGTTCGTGGCGAAATATAACCACGACATCATAAGTACGCATTATTCCTCCTTGCGGACTATACCCGTAATTCACGGGTGGGATCCGATTCAACGAATCGGATAAAGAGGCGTTGCCAAAACTAGCATGAGCATGTTTTAATGTCAATCTCATGCAAAACCGGATTCATTACGAAGATGACCTCTTTTATTTAACTCTCATGATTAAAAACCTCCGAGAAGGCTTTCGGCTTCCCTTGGATTCCGAATTTTTTCAAGAAAAGGCCCTGAGTGACTTACGTTTTTTGCAAACAACTCTCCATCATTTTTTTGATATCTTAAAAGAAAACACCTTGTTAATTCGTCGTGCGGAATACTTGCATAGCCTCGTTAAAGTTGAAGGGGATTTTATACGCCTCTTGAAAGAACTTTTGCAAAATCAATTGGTTTTCAGCGAGAACCTGGCCGCGTTTACCCCCGAACTTAACGATTATCAAACCTTGCACCTCAGCATGGAAGCGGAAATACGTTCCATCCTAAAAGTGTTGAGTTTAGAGGAAGAAAGCAAACACGACGTCATTACGCCGACAGAACTTGACCTTCTGATGCGACCCGAGGAAACAGATAACTAAGTTAGTCCTGCTCATGACGAAGCTCTTGATCTAAGGTATTTATGAACTTCCTCCAGTGTCACAGAAGGAACTCCGCTTTGTCGAGCCTCGGGGGAAGCATACCCCCACAACGCCAGTCGACAGGTACACGTGGGGTGCGAAAAATCCAAGTGATCAATTTGATCATCAATGAGTTCTGAGGGTTGTCCCTTCGCGATTTGTTCAATCCAAGACAACTTCGTCTTGCCATCTGTGTACCGAATCCGTTCAAGAGGCCAAACAACTCCGTGGTGACTCAAAATTTCGGCAATAAACTCAGCTTTTTTTGTTGAGAGAATCCAGACCTTAGGATCCTCTCGCACAGCATTTAACGACACATCCATACCCTCATACAAAGGGTTCCACCCTAACCAAGTTTCCGGATCTTCCTTCAAATACGCTTCCCGAAGTTGATAGAGGTCCTGTTTATAGCGCCGCATGGTTTCTGGCCCTAAGTCGGCTAGAACGGCGTCAAACTCTTGTTGCGATCGCGGATCCCGCCCTTCACGTAGCATTTTGTGCAAAGCCACATAATCTTCGCCCGAACGGATATACACCCTTCCCGCTCTAAACCTCGAGGCATAGTCTGGACCAGGGTTGAACTCAGGCAATAAACGAGAACTGGTCTGATAACACTCGGGGAGCGAATCACAGATTACCCCGTCAAAATCGAGAAACAGCCATGAAGAACTCATTGCGTCTTTTCCTTCCTTCCCGTAGAATATCAAATTATTAAGGACATATCATGAAGGTACTTTGGCACAAAGATATAGAAAAAAAATACCAACGTCTCATCCTCGTGGGGGACGTCGGAGGAACAAACACCAATCTGGGCTTAGCAGGTGAAGACCGAGGACAAATTGATCTGCTTCTTGAAGTTGTTTTTGAGAGTGCCAAGGTTACAGATTTCACGTCATGTGTTCGCAAGACCATGGAAGCGGCTCGTGAACGCTACCCCAACCTTGCCTTTGACCTTTGCTGTATATCTGCCGCAGGCCCCGTCAAGGATAATTTTTGTAAACTGACGAATCAGACTTGGGCTGTTGATGGGAATGAAATTCAATCCAGTCTGGGTGTATCGACCCTCGTAATTAACGATTTTTCGGCCATTAGCTATGGGCTTCCCCTTTTAGATATTCATAACCCAGCACAGATTGCCATTTTAGCCCGACCAGATGGAAAAGAAGTCAAACCGACTGGGGATCTACGAGGCGTCGCAGGTCCTGGCACCGGTTTAGGGGTTGGTTTCTTGGCGCAGCAAGGAAATGCCTGGCGAGCCTTCCCTTCGGAAGGTGGCCATATGGACTTATCTGATTTCGATGAAGATTCTCGAGGGTTCAAAGCCTTTATTCAAGATTCCATTGGTTTAGTCCCGGAATACGAAATGGCTGTTTCGGGAATGGGAATCAAAAATATCTTTTATTATTATCTGGAAAAAGGAACCCTCAATAAGGAAGACCCCCTCATCCAAGAGATTCTTCAAGTTCCTGATTCTGAAAAACCGGCTCATATCTCTCGTCACGGCAAAACCCATGAGGGTTGCCGTCGGATCATGATTTTGTTCGTGAAAATCTATGCTCGCTTAATTTCCAGTATTTGTTGTTTTCTTTTACCACGTGGGGGCTTTTATTTGGCTGGGGGGATCACCAGCAAAAACTTAGAGTTTCTTACCGAGGATCACTTATTTGTACGAACCTTCGAAGAGCACTGTAACCCCAATATCCGCAAGGTTCTGAAAGAAATACCCTTGTATGTGGTCAAGGATTACTCGATCTCTCTGTATGGTGCCGCCAATGCAGCCCTGAGTTTAATGTTGTAAGAGGTTTTTGTGGAGTCCGAATGGTATTCTCAACTTCAGGCCGTTGGTGCTGATCCTGAATTAACACTGGATATTCTTGAACGGATCAATCGGGGGACGCTGGTTTCCCCACCTGTGGAAGTTGCCAGTTTTCCGGGTCTGGATGGAAAGCAAGTCTGGGATTGGAGAAACCCTCAAGAAGCACAAGTATCCCCGCAACAAGCCCAAAATGCTTTCGAAAGGTATTTTCCCGAACTTGACCTCGATAGCTATTCAACCCTTCAAGGGAACCAAAGGTGCTTCTCTCTGAAGTCCTTGGAAGAACTTGGTCTGAGGTTGTCCAGGCGATCGGCTTTTGGGGTGCTCAACGGGGGAATGGCGACAAGCTACGGTGACGCCAAGAAAAATCAAGGTTTATCCGAAGGACTTTTCCAAGTCTATCAAAAGGATTTCGAAACTCTAGCGGAAAAAGTCCGGGGGCAACCCAAAGGAATCACACCAGCCTTTATACAACCAGATGGTACTCCCGGCCCCTCCTTTTTGGAGCTGAAACTACGGCACCTTCGACTACTCAATCAAGCCTCGGCTCAGGCAGGTTTTGAAGGCCCTGGCTTACTCCTCTTCCAAATGACCAGTGAAGCAACAGATGCCCCACTTCGCGAGGCCTTAGAACGTTATCAAAACAGTGACTACCTGATCGAAGGAGCTTACCCCCTCCTTTTGAAAGACACGCCGACACGGGTTCAGAATTTACTAGGAACCTTTACTTCGCTTCGGGATGGCTTGCCTAGACGGCTCTTTTTCAAAAATGGACTTCCTTATGCTTTGCCAGGAGGTCATGGCCAAAACTTTCGGGTTTTAGCCGATTTGTACCAGTCCTTATTTGACAAAGGTTATCGTTTCTTTTGGTTAGGCAATGTTGACAACCTGGGCAACCTTCCTAGTTTAAAAAGTCTGGCCTTGCTCGCTCTCACGGGAGCCCCGGCAGCCTTTGACTTCTCCTTTAAAACACCCGTCGATGTCAAAGGGGGAGTACTCTACCGGCGTCCTGAAGGCAAACTAGACTGTGCAGATATCGGGGTTGGTCTTGATGGTGCCACAGTTCGAGCGGCTGAAGAAAAAGGACACCCTATCCTCTTCAATTGCGCCACAGGACTTTTTCATCTCGAGACGATCTTGAAAAATCTCAGCAGTCTGATTCAACGTTTACCTGTACGAGTTTCAGAGCAAGATAAAGATTTGGGGCATTACGCTCAAGCAGAACTCAATACCTGGGAAGTGATTGGCTTATTGGACCACCCTTTAATCTTAGGGGTTGAAAAAAAACAAAGATTTTTAGCCGCTAAGCTATTAACGGACAGTCTCTTAACCAGTGCTCTCCACCGCGACCACCCCTGGTTCGCCCACGAGGGGCAAACTTGGGCACAAATTTCTGATACTCTTCACGAAGGGCTAACGTCCCTTTTAGCAGGACCGTATGCCATGAAATTAGAAAAAGGCCGCTGGGTCCCTGATGCTCAATCAGAGACCTCCGGTCTTTTTGTTTAAGACGACTCGGTATCGAAGACAACCTTGCCCAAAGCAAACTGACTCGGGTCAACTTTTGCTCGAACCTTGTCTAAATCGAATTGTTCGGCTTCTAATTCGGGAACGGCATATTTCAAGGAAGGGGCTTCCCCGATGACTTCGATAGAACGTTGGTCCGCCAAATCCCGCAACATGTCTTCTTGCAACTTCTGGCGGTCTTGTCCCGGTTTTCCTGGAGCGTTCCGCGCACTGTCAGGCTCGACAGTGAGTTCGATTTGCTTTGGTCGAGCCAAAATTCTGGAAACAACTTTTCTTCGAAAGTTTCTGAGCTTAATCCATAAGTTTTCACGACGTTCTCTTAGTCGCCTCAAACCTGGGATCCCAAAAAATAACACACTGTAAATTGCCGGAATAACCCCCAAAACCCATAAAAGAAGATTATGAGCACCCACCTGCGAGAGTCCGCTAGAAACACTCAGAGCCATGGCGACCTGATAGACGATACTGATCGCCTCGTGCGGGTTCAACATTCCCAACGAACCACTGAAAAAATATAAACTGAGAACCGCATTAAAGCCATTAAAGAAGATAATCCACCGGTTTGTCGAAGCAGGATTCCGCGTAAAGGGGATTAAATCTTCTTCTGGCAACCGGTATTCTCGAGAATCTTGAGAAGTCTTTAATAAGTTTGGAAAAGCATAGTAAAGCGTTCCCCGATCACTGACCAAAGGTTCTCCTTCATATTCGAGCAAAAGGCGACTGACGAAACTATTGGCTTCTTCACGACTTTTACCGGTCATCGCCATCAGTTCCTCTAGCGTGATAAGGCCTTTGTTGCGCTGAACCCAGGAAATAACGGCCTTTCTTTCGACCTTGCCCCAGGAGTCCGGTTGGCGTTCAATACCGAAGACAAACTCGAAGACTGCTTTATAAAAGGGTTTTTTCTTTTTCTGCGTTCGAACGACAGGGTCCCCCGAGTACATCCACAGCAAAAGAACAAACTCAAAAAGTCTTGAGACGGCAAACATTCCCAACAGGCCATCACCAGAATCCCGATCATCTCGCCGGTTTGCCGAAAGGGCAATCGAAGCCAGAAGAGCTACCAGAATTAAGAGTACAAACAGGATAAAGTAGCCAATCAACATGACCACGATCCAAATTTTGAAAAGAAAGGCCCCTACTGTCGCTAAACCCTTGAGAAATTGCTTAAACTTACTCGTACGAGATTGTCTGGCCATGCCTTTGGGGAAGTGATACAGAATGTCCCCAGAGTCTGTGACCTTCATTTGGCCGCGACAATCGTTCACCACAGCGGGCAACACCGTTTCTACCTGGTATTTGGGTAACCCCGTAGCCGTGATCACATCGGCGACAGTTCCTTTCAGCTGATTCTTACGGAAAGCACCAATCACTTGCGACTGTACTTTGCCGTAGGGAAAATCGTAGACCTTTTTGAGCGCCACGGAATCCTCCTGTCCGAAGAGTCGAACTGTCTTAGACTAACAAAACCCAGGCTCCATGAAAAGCACCTCTTCTTGGGAGGGGTTGACAGAAATTCGCCTTTTTGATTAGATAACACTCACTTGCGCCTGTCGTATAACGGCTATTACCTCAGCCTTCCAAGCTGATGACGTCGGTTCGACTCCGATCAGGCGCTTTTTTTTGGTTTTCTTTTACCTTCAAATAAGGCAGTAGATCCAGTCGACATTGTGTTTCCTCGAATCATACTAAGTATGTATTTTCTCTCCACAAACTTTGTTGCATCTATGATTCATTAAATATGCAATTTTTTGGTTGCCTTTTTTCTAAACTAGACTTATTATGCAACTAAGGAGTTGCAAATGGAGACTAATCGTATTGAAAGAAGCGTCGACCTAAAGGCACCATTGGCTAAAGTTTGGCGAGCTTTAACGAATCATGAAGAATTTGGTAAATGGTTTGGTTGCAAACTAGAGGGTCCTTTCGTTGTTGGCAAGACGACAGCTGGGAAAATTACTTACCCAGGGTTTGAACATCTTCAGTGGGCCGTCGATGTCAAAAGCATGGAACCGGAAAAATTATTTTCATTCACTTGGCACCCCTATGCCATAGATCCGGAAGTTGATTATTCACAGGAGACGCCCACTTTGGTTGAGTTTAAACTCGAAGCCACGAATTCAGGAACACACCTTGTGGTGATTGAATCTGGTTTCGACAAAATCCCGGAAAGTCGTAGACTCGAAGCTTTTCGCATGGACCAAGAAGGATGGATAGAACAAATGGAAAACCTGGCAAAGTATGTCGGATAGTCTGAATTTATCCGGACTACTCTACCAAGCGCCGCTTTTTGCGGCACTTGGAGACGAGACCCGACTAACCTTATTGATTCGCCTTTATAAGGAATCCTTGCAGTCCATTTCGCAACTTGCCAAAGGAACAATGTTAACCAGACAGGCAGTTACGAAACATCTGCAAACCCTTGAAAAGGTAGGCTTAGTAAAAAGCATCCACAAAGGTCGAGAAACATTATTTGAATTCGACTCGACACCCATCGAAACGATGGCACAATATCTTAAACTCGTTTCAAATCAGTGGGACAAAAAACTGGATGATCTGAGTTCTTTTTTGGAAAGTGAACCAGGATGAAACGTACTGTGTGGCAAAAGACTATTGTATAGTTGCCGTAAAGGTTCC
>DAIDJJ010000063.1:0-14082 GCA_027451385.1 Spirochaetales bacterium
CACCGTACCCTCAGTGCTTTGCTGGGCGTTTACGAGGGCAAGATCGTCATCAGCCTGACCTCTCGGGGAACCTTCAAGCAAGAAATGATCCGCTTGGGCTATCCCGTGCAAGATTTGGTCCCCTTACGACCTGGAGACCCCTTGGAAGTGAGCCTCAAGCCCTTCACTGCCGAGGGACGAGAGTTTCAACTTCGAGACTATCAAAAAGATGCTGTAGCCGCGTTATTAGGGGATGGTCGGCCTGGTTTAGGGTATGGCACCATTGTTTTGCCCTGTGGGTCGGGTAAAACCGTTGTCGGGCTTGAAACGATCGCTCAGCTAAAAACCAAAACTCTCGTTTTAACCACCAATGTCGCGGCGGTACACCAATGGCGCGATGAATTGTTAGAGAAAACCACCCTGACGCCCGAACAGATTGGTGAGTATACCGGTGACTGCAAGGTCGTGTCGGATGTGACCGTGGCGACCTATCAGGTTCTGATTTGGCGCGAAAACAAGCAAGCCGAGTACCCGCATTTTTCGATTTTCCGAGAACACGCCTGGGGCCTTGTCATCTATGATGAAGTGCATTTGCTCCCTGCCCCCGTGTTTCGCGTGACTGCCGAATTGCAAGCGGTCAGACGCTTGGGCTTAACCGCCACCCTCGTCCGAGAAGATGGGGCCGAGGCCGATGTCTTTTCGTTGGTTGGTCCCAAGCGCTTTGACGTCCCGTGGAAGATTTTGGAAGCCCGCGGCTGGATAGCCAAAGCTTTTTGTACCGAGATACGGGTTGACCTACCCAGTCACTTGCAAATTCCGTACGCTGTGGCGAACTCGAGGGAGAAATTCCGCCTTGCCAGCGAAAATCCTCTCAAACTAGAAATTGTCCGAGAACTCATTGCTAACCACCGCGAAGATGCCATCCTCATCATCGGCCAATACCTCGAACAGTTGCAAACTTTAGCTCGAGCCCTCGAGGCGCCGCTCATTACCGGCAGTATCCCCAATGCTAAGCGTGAACAGCTATACCAGGAGTTTCGTGACGGTAAAATTCGTGTTTTAGTGGTGTCCAAGGTGGCCAATTTTGCCATCAACTTACCGGACGCCTCGATGGCCATCCAAGTTTCGGGCAGTTTTGGGTCACGACAAGAAGAAGCCCAACGGTTGGGGAGAATTTTACGGCCCAAGGAACGAAATGCCTGGTTTTATACCATCGTCAGTCGTTCCACTGTCGAAGAAGACTTTTCGGCCCACCGGCAAAAGTTTTTAACCGAACAAGGGTATAAGTACACCATCGATTTGTGGAACGAAAAGGAACTAACGGTGCTGGGAACGCCGGTCTAAGTCGATACCAGCTCTTTTCAGGCCATGCTTCCAGAGGTTGAGAAAAATGATAATCAGGGACACCACAATACCTAGGCCAATCAGTTCGAGAAGACTTCCTGCCAGAGCGCGGTTTTTAACCAAACCGTGAAAAAGCGGTAACTGCCATAGGTACCGTAAGCCCACTATAGCTCCTAAACCAGCACCAACAGCCAAAGGAACACTGGTGAGCAATTCCAGAATAATCCAGAAAATTTTGGGGAGGGGCTTTTTATCCTTCTTCATGTCGAAACAGTCTATGCCGAAGCCTTAACTCAAGAAAAGCCCCTCAGGAGCACAGCCCCCTTTTAATTTGCTGACTTTAAGCATAAGATAAGAATTTGTATGAACCGAGATAGTGCCGTTTGGGATATTTGGAAGCGAGCCCTCGTGACCTTGCCGGACACAACCTTTTTTGCGTGGTTGCGTCATTATTTGGGGCCCTTGCAAACGCCTTTCAATAAACAAAACCTCATTCAAGAGCTCATCCAACGAGTTTCTTCGCCCGAGGCCTCACGGGTTCGTCGACTTTTACTGACGGATGCAGATTTAGATATTTTGGCAGCTCTTAAGCATTTGGGTCCCACCTCAGCCCCCGCCTTGGCGGCTTGGTTAGATTTGTCCGAAACCGTTTTGCAGTTAAGACTCTTAAACCTCGAAGAACGTCTGTGGCTCTTTCATCAAACAGCCCCCCAAGTTTTGTATCAGGTTTCTCCCTTTACCCTCGACCCCGAGCTGGAGCCCTTGTTATCCGAAGCCCGTTTTTATGCTGGTCTGGCTTCGGTGGCACCGACCGAAGGCGTCTTTATCGCCTCCGAAACTTCTTTTCTCGCCCTTTACGCAGCTTTGGATGAATTTCCCCAAGAATTAACCCAAGGTCAGACCTGGAAGAAAAAGCCGCGAGCCGAGCTCACAGCAAAATTTCAGGGGCTCCTCACAGAAGAGGGCTTGAATCAACTTTTAACCGCCTGTGAAAACTTAGGATTGGTTACCTGGGATGAAACCCATTTGAGGTTGGTCGATAGCTACTGGGAAGACTTGGGCCGGCTTACGGTCACGGATCGTACCGCCTTGCTTTGCACAGCCTTTGGGCCCTGGAAAGGAGCCCTTCTCAACGAAGCTGCCCGGAGCTTTTGGGAATTTGCTGGTAAACTTCGTCCTTTCACCGCTTACTCTTGGCGTACACTTCGCAGGTTCTCAGGACAAATTTCCGCGTGGAGAACCCCCGAAGACCGCGAAGCTCTCCTCAAAGCTTGGATCAGCATTGGCTTGTTCACCCCTGGTCCGGAATCTGAGACCTGGGTCTTTCGTCCTCCCGAGGTCTCTGTCCAAACCAGTATTCTTGAAGCCAATTTTGAATGGCGCTTAGCCCCTGGCAGTCCTTGGTCCTCAGCGTGGTTGGCCGTCAGAGCTTCACGGCTCCTGAGAAATGACCGCTTCAGCCACTTTGAATTGACCAAAAGCCGTGTTCAGCAAGCTTCAGCTCGAGGATTGACCGCCAGTGACCTTCAAAAAGCTTTGAGTTCCTTGATTGGGCATGCCCTTCCCCAAAACATTTCTGTCACCTTGCAGGAATGGGAAGCTCAAACCCGGCAAGTCCAGCTCTGGTCGGGTCTCGTTTTACGGGTTGACCCGGCCAAGGCTCACCTGCTCCAGCACGCGGAACAGTTTCCGCAAGCCGTTCTTGAAACCTTGGCTCCCGGTGTGTACCTGTTAGACCCCGACCACCTCGACAGGGTCAGTCAAGATCTACAACAGTTGGGGCTGCCGGCTTTACCTCCGGCAAAGTCAGCCAAACGACCAAACGATGGTAGTCCCTGGAGCTTTTCACGCTGGTCGGCCACTGTCCCACCGGTGTCAGAGGCGCCACCTCCCACCTGGATCCCCCCTGTTGACCCCACTCCGGCTCAAGAACTCACCCGGCTTTGGCAACAGAAACTCGAAGCTTCAGCTCTCCACGAAGAAGAAAAAGAAGAACTCGTAGGCCGTTTAAAACGTCGCTTAATGATCGAGGAACGACAGCTCACTTACCCGGTGACTCACAAGGAAAAACTCGAAGCCAGAGGTCTGGATTTTTTGGGAAAACTTCGCCTTTTGGAGCAAGTGCTGGCCAACCCCTTCGACCTTGTCGAAGTAGAAACCCGCCAAACCGAAGCAGGTGGGACCCTGACCCTCCGCCCCCTCAAACTCGAGCGTCAGGCGAACGAAGTCCTTTTAAAAGCCCAAGACCCTGAGCAGGGTAAAGTTTATCTGTTGCCCGTCAGCCGGTTAAGCCGCGTACGCCGACTGAGGGGTAGCCTGAGTTGATCGAAAACTGGACTTTAAGACGTTTAGCCTATCCGGGGTGGAAAAAACGCGTCGGCCCCCTAGAAGAGGCACAATACTTTCCTCACCAGAAGGTGGTTTCGAAGGGGACTTCTCAGGTGACTTCTTCTGCCACAAGGTTCTCCCCAAGCCATTCCTCAGCGGGTAGCGTTCTGGCTTTCCCTCAAGAGCTTTTATTCCAAACTCAAACTCGGACAGTTGTCCTGTCCCGTGCCGGCAAGGCCCCCCAGGTTTGGGAGGCTCAACCAGGCGATTCCGACCTACCTTTTCGTGTTTTTTCCCTGACCAAATCGTTATTTACGTTACTCTGGGCAGCTGTGCGCTTAGAGCTCTCGCTCCCCGAGAACGTCCCCTTGGTGAACTTGGGTCTGCCCTTTCGTCACCCAGTCCCTCCAGAGCTCACCCTCGAACACGTCTGGCGTATGGCTTCGGGGATCCGCTTTCAAGAATCGTTTCGCTGGGGTTCAGAACAAGTAAGAACCTTCTTGCACCCGAACTCTCGCCAAACCGTCCTCGAGGCCCGCTTTACGGGTCGGGTGGGGCAAACCTTTCATTATAATGATTACCATACCCTCTTGTTGGGCATGCTTTTAGAGCAGGCCTTAGGGGGACCTTCCCAAGACTCCCAAGACCCTGTCTTAGTGCAAGCCTGGAGGGAAAGGCTTTGGGAACCCTGGGGAATGGAATCCCCCTGCTGGTGGATCTTGGACTCCCAGAAGTGGCGCTTTCCCAAAACGGAATCGGGTCTCGTGCTTTCGGCGAAAACCCTTGAAGCTTTGGGACGACTGCTTTTGAACCAAGGGGTTCACCAAGGCCGCCGACTTTGGGACCATTCTTGGTTGGCACAAGGGTGGGAGCGACAAAGTTCTTGGCACCGGCCCCAAGATTTTTCCAACGTCGCCGGAGCCTGGGGAAACTGGCTTCGACAAGGGAAAGCCTGGTACGGACGGCATTGGTGGGGTTTGGAACGCCGTGGTGAAGAAGCCTTTTTTGCCTTGGGCATTCATGGCCAAGTGCTCTTACTTCGACCTGCGATTTCTGGTGTTGCCGTGCGCTTAGGCAATCGGTGGGGCACAGAACAACTTTGGCCAGAAGTTTTATTTGATCTGCTCGACGACCCGGGCTTGGTTGGGTAAACTCAACATATGATTCGCCTTCCCGTACTCGCCGTTCGTGCCGTTGCTCTTTTGGCCAACCTCTTTATCTTGATTACGGCTCCTCTGTACAGCGATCTAGCCCCCTCCCTTTGGCGGCCTTGGGTGGGCTGGGAATTACTTGCGATAGCCTTGGTTTTGGCGGGGTCCATTCTTCGCTTTCGAGAAGAATTCACGGCTCTTGCCGATTGGCCCGAAGGGAGGCCCCGGTTCTGGAGTGTGCGGGGTTTAGATCTTTTGACGGCCCTTCCCTGGGAAATGCCCTTTGTGTTAGGGCTCATGAACCCGGCCCATACGCTCTACTTAGCCGTTTTCTTACGCTATTTTCGACTCTTTTTTGTTTTGGGGTACTTACAGGACTTAACCTCAGCTTTTGAACTGCCTCCCGCCGTTCAGCGCATCCTCAACATCCTCATCATCTTTGCCTTTTCTGCTCACTACATCGCCAACGCTTGGATTCTCGTCGACGGCAATCCTGAACATTTTGACGACGCCAGCCTCTACCTGCGAGCCTTGTATTGGACGGTCACTACCATGACCACGATTGGCTACGGCGATATTACCCCTCATGGAAATCAGCAAATACTTTTTGTGATTTTCATCGAAGTCTTTGGTGCCGGCATGTACGGTTATGTCATCGGTGTGGTTGCCAGCCTCATTTCAAACTTTGATATCGCCAAAAATACCTTTCAACACAAAATTGACCAAGTTGAGGCCTTTTTGCGGTACCGAAAGGTGCCTCGCCATCTTCAACATCGGGTTAGAGAATACTTTGATTACTTGTGGAAGTTCCGCCGAGGTCACGAAGAGGCGCAAATATCCGATACCCTCCCGGCTCAACTTTGGTCGGATATTGGGCTTTACCTCAATCGAAACTTGCTGGAGCGCGTGCCTCTTTTTCAACACGCCCCCGAAGCCGTGTTGCGTCAAGTCATCTTAAAGCTTCAGCCGGTAATCCTTCAGCCTGGCGATGTGGTCTTTGAGGAAGGCGAACTGGGATTGGATATGTATTTCATCACCAAAGGGTCTGTGGAGGTCGTTTCGTTCGACCGAAAAACCACGTATGCCGTTCTTACCGAAGGGCAATACTTTGGTGAAATCGCTTTGTTACATTCCGTTCCCCGGACCGCCACCATCATCGCGCAGGATTGGTGCGAGCTCTACCGAATTGATAAAGCTACCTTCGACCGTGTCGTCGACCGCTTTCCTGGGTTTGCCGATGAAATTCGACGAATTGCCGAGCAAAGGTTACAAAATGAGGCTCAACGTCCCCGCTAACCGGTTATCCAGAGAGCCTTAGGACCGCCCCACAACGACGATTTGCCCTGTCGCGCCTCATATTCGGTCCACTTCAAGCGCAAAACTTGCTGTTCTGGCAGCCAAGTGGACGGTTGAAATTCAGAATCTTCCCAATGGTTGGGAGGGGCAAACCAGACTCGAAGGTTGGGCCAAACTTTCCATTGCCCCAAGGGGCCTGGGGTCCAATCTGCGGTCAAAATCAGACGATCCGAAACGACCAAGTAAGGTTGGGGGCCTAAAGCGGTCAGAGAGTCCCCCAAAGATGAAAGTTGGTCCTCGTGACAAAATACGGGAATCAACCCCAAATCGTAGGCTAACCGCTCCACTTTGGTTCGTTGAGACCCCGCTAAGTGCCATCGCCAAGGTGACTTTCCCTTTAAGTGCAGTTTTAAGGCCCGCACACACGGTGTCACCCAGGGGCCAGAGCCAGTATCCATCCAAACTACAACATCACTCATGCCTGCCCCCTTCAATTCCATTATAGCGCGCTTATATTAGATTTTTTTGACTTTTTACTTGATTTTTCCAGAATCCTTTTACAAAATATGTTATAATTCTTAAGTGTTCACGAGACAGGAAACTTAACCAAGGGGGAGGTAAAAACAAGCGATGAGAGAGTTCACCGTTTTGGCATTACTAGATCAAATTCTCCAAACCCCAACCCCTAAACCTCGAGATTTAATCAAGCTGGATTTTTACCGGCAAGCCATGAGCCTCTTTCAAACGGAAGAAGCGCAAATGAAGGAAAAAGGTATCCCAGAATTGGAACTTGAAGCCCATCAAGCCTCACATCGGGAGCTTTTTCGGCAGTTACAGGAATTCTCTGGCCCCTGGGAAGAGTTTCGGATTATTTTAGAAAGGTGGCAATGTCAACATGAACAGGAGCTCTCTTCAGTCGCTCGGTCATAAGTTGAACGGAGGATTCTAACTTGGCTCTGGACATTCCCACCCTCAGTTTAGCCCTCTTTTTGGTCTATTTAGGCAACACCTTACTAGCCGTCTTCCTCATCTGGGTAGAACAACGTTTTCCCGGTTGTCGACTTTGGGTGACAGCCCAGGGCTTATTGGCCGCCGGGGCTTTTCTGATGTTGCTAAGACCTCATCTTAATCCTTTTTTCATAGTCGCGGCCAATACACTTTTTTTGTCAGCCCTCTTTGTTTTTGCCCATGCCCTCTGGGTATTCCGCCTCAATCGCCCCTTTCCGCGTCCGTTGTACGGGATCTTGGTCCCGGTTTTCCTTTCGCTTTTGCTGGTTTCCGGTCAAGATTTTGGTCTTCGGTCCTTAGTATTTTCGATTTGGGCCGCCTTGGGAACGGGTTTTGATGCCGGATTACTCTTGGTGAAGCGGGAACCCCATTCCCAAAGGGTGAGAGTATTGACGGCCATCCCTTTTGGTCTCGCTTCTGCAGCGTCCTTGTTTCGTGCCGTAAGCAATATGATCCCAGGCATACCGGCCGGTAGCTTTGAACACCCCGAAGGAGCCAATGGCCCCTACCTTTTAGGCGCGATGCTGTTGTCCACGGTTATGCTTTTTGGCTACTTTATGATGCTCTCTCTGAAAGCTCAGCAGACCCTTCACGAAAAAGAACAACAAGTTTTGAAGCGTAACCGACAACTTTGGGATTCTCATAAGGCAAAAGACCTTTTCTTCTCTCTGGTGGCTCACGATTTACGAGGACCCATAGGTGGGGCCGCCCGGTATGCTCGTAAGCATCTCTTGATGAAAACATCGCCCCAAGACAGCCGGTACGAAGCTCTCGATACCCTAACAGCCTCACTTGAAAAAACCAATGAGTTTCTCGAAAAGCTCCTGTGGTGGTCACACGCTCAATTGGGAGCCTGGGAACCCCACTGTCGCCCCATTGAACTGAGTGAAGCTCTCTCTCACGCTGTAGAATGGATCAAACCCACTGCGGCCCAAAAGAACATCAAAATTCTCTTCCCCTGGACAGGCCTTCCCCAGATCGAAACTGACCCGGACTCTTTGCAAAGGATTCTCGGGAATCTCTTGTCGAATGCTGTCAAGTTCAGTTTACCGGATCGAGAAATCCGCATTTCGGTTCATGAGTCTGAGGCGTTTTGGGAGATTCTCGTGGAAGATCAAGGAATTGGAATGGATGCCAGCAGTTTGGAAGCTCTATTCAAAATTGAACAAAAACTCTCAACGCATGGGACACAAGGTGAACGAGGCAGTGGTCTGGGCCTCATTTTATCTCGAACTCTAGCTCAAAGGCTGGGGGGAGATTTAACGTTATCCAGTACGTTGGGACGGGGTACGACCGCAGTTTTAAAGCTTACTAAAGCGAAGCCCCCGGAAGCAGACGAAGCAAAGCTTCTTTAAGGCGGTCTAAATTATAAGGCTTTTCTAAATAGATATAAGGAGCTGTCCGTTCCAGGCGGTCTTTCACTTCAGCCTCGGGGTAAGACGACAAATAAATGAGGGGAGTAGGGTAAAAGCCGCGAATTTGCACGGCAGAATCTATTCCGTCACGAAACCCATACAATTTGATGTCCATTAGCACTAAATCAGGACGATGCTTTAAAAAAGCCGCCAGCACTTTATCGGCATCGGCGACAACCTCTACGACGTCAAAGCCAGAATCCTGGAGATCTTCTTTGAGTTCCAAAGCCAAAATGGGCTCATCTTCGACTATTAGTAAGCGGCGCAGGTTTGGCACTTTTGTCCTCTGGCTTCAAGCTATCGCAGGACGCCTTTGTCGTCAACTCGTGCCTTTCCCCTTCTAGCGTTTTGCCTTTCTTTACCTAGTTTTTCTCATCTGCTTTCATAAAAACTGTACGCGCAAGCTTGACAAACTCAACGCCTCCTTTCATATTATGACTAATGACCAATATCTAAAACGGTCAATGATAAGGAGGACTTATGAAAACTTTAGTTCGTACTGCTGCGGTGGCCTTGGTGGGTTGGCTGATTGCCAGCCCTTTGCTGGCAGATCCTCAAGGAGACAGCATCGCCAAAGCGTACTTTAACTTAAAAAAAGCTCACGATACCTATGCCGTCGCCACGATGGTGATCGTCGACCAAGACGGCAATAAGAAAGTCCGGAAGCTGGAAATGTGGACACGTGAAACTTCAGATTCAAAAAGTGCTTTAACAAAGTTCCTTCAGCCTGCGGACGTCGCTGGAACCAAGTTTTTGACCTTGAGCCACGAGGGAGAAGCCACAGATCAACGGCTTTACTTGCCAGCTTTGGGCAAAACTCGAAAGATCGCTTCGAGTGACAAATCGGGAAAGTTTGTCAATTCTGACTTTTTCTACTACGACTTAGAAGCCAGGTACTATGCTGATGATCGTTATACCTTTCTTGAGAGCGGCGTGACGTTGCCAGATTTTCCGGGGATGAGCTTTTCAAAAATCGAGATGAAAGCCAAATCTTCGGAATGTCCTTATGCCAAGTCCATTGCCTGGGTCAACGAAGATAACCACTTCATCTATCGCATTGATGTCTTTCAGAAGGATGACGGTGGTCTTTGGAAAACTATTAAATTTGGAAAAGTTAAAGATATCGATGGGGTTCTTATTCCTACAGAAACGCTTGTGATTAACCACCGGGGCCATTCCAAGACTCTACTCGTCATCAACGACTTAAGGGTCAATCAGGGTGTTTCTTCGAGCTTATTTTCTGTCAAAGGTTTGGAAGAATAAGGAGGCTCAACGTGCGTTCTCTGCTCTTAGCGGCTACTTTGCTGGCCAGCACAGTTTTGGGCATGGCACAGGACCTTAGTTCAGAATTTGGCAGTGACGTGGGAACAGCCACATCTTCTGCTGCGCCTTCCCCCCTGAGTGTCAACGGCGACCACAGCATGATCTATCATCAGCCCTTGTGGGCTGATAATTGGAGCTATGCCAGCCCAGCTCTCGAACCTGAAATGGACAACACCCTGGGGTTTACCTACAAGGCCGGTTCGCTGAAGTTCGTGGCAAACGGCACCGTCAAAACCCTCGCTACGCCGCAAGATTGGTCAGCATTGTCTCAGTTTGAAATTGGAGAAACTTACTTATCGTGGACACCAGGCAACTTTCTGGTGAACTTCGGCTATCAGCTCTTCAATTGGGGCGTCGCAGACAAGTTTAACCCCTCGGACGGCTTGAATGCCCGAGATTACTCAGTCTCAATGGACGCCCCTAAGATTCCGCTTTTGGCGGCGGATGTGCGTTGGTTTCCCGTAAAGTGGCTATCGGTCGAAGGGGTAGTCTCCCCCTATCAAAGCCCAAGCCGCTTTCCCGTTGACTTTACCGCCAACACGCAAGCGGGTCTCAATGCCAATGCGGCCTTGCTGGCAAACTCAGCCTTAGGACCCTACTATGCAGGATACTCGCCTCAAACCATGGCCACGTTCGCCACGGATAACCCCAATTCTGCCGTTGCCGGGGCCCGACTCAATGTGTACTCGGCACTAGACTTCGGCCTGAGTTATATCTACGACCTCGATCCCTACGACACGCCTGAAGTGACGATGAAAAGTCTTGCTGGGCCCAGTTCAACGACACTCTGGGTACCCGGACAAGTCACCTTGGTCCATAAAAGGATACACCGCTTTGGGGTTGATGCCAAAACCACGGTAGGTCCCTTGGGCTTATGGGGGGAAGGCGGGTTTGATCTGACGGAAAACTCCTCAGACACCTCTGACCAAGTACGGCGCGACCGGCTGGCTTGGACCTTAGGTATGGACTTTAACTGGGGCTATCACAACAACTTTTATGCCAACTTACAGTACATCGGAGCTTGGGTCCCAGGGTATGACCAAACCACTCAAGCCGACTACGCGGGCCCGTTAACGTTGTCAGAACTCACCAGCGAAGCCTACATGCAAAGGATGACCTACCGTCAGCTGACGCAAACGCTCGGGGACTACACAGAAACCTGGTTGCAGGGACTCACCTTTAAACTCAAGTTTCCCCTAGACTCGGACACCCTTACACCCTCCATTAGTGGTGTCTTTACAATGCCCTTTGGCTACGACACCACCTTAGAAACTCGCTACGGGTCATTAGCACTCAAACCAGAAATCGACCTCATGCCCATGGACTCCTTTCATTTGCGAGTGGGAGCGGACTTGGCTTGGGCCTGGGTAAAAAAAGCGGGGGAAACGGCGGTTACTCTCGACACCACGGTAGATCGCCTGGGCGTGTATACCCCATACAACGATGTGTACATCAGCGTCGATTACCAATGGACAACACAATAAGGAGAATATGGTGGAAAAATTTCTCAGGGCCAGCGGCCGCCTTTACCGGCACCCCAGGTTGGTTCTTTTCTTGGCTTTTCTCGTCACCCTAGCCCTCGGTTGGGCTTTGCCGAAGATACAATTTGATAACAGCATCCGTTCTATGCTTCCCGCGAATAATCCCGACCTGATGTTGGATAACTTTTATGAAGCTGAGAGCCGGTTTGGTAAAAGCTCTATGATCATCGTCGGTGTCAAAAGCTCAGATGCGTTTTCGACATCGACCTTAAAGTATTTGCAAACCCTGACCGCCGCCGTTCAAAAACTCAATCGGACTTTGCCAGCCCAACAATTAAGCCGTTGGCTAGGACTTTCGGTCAAAGATGCTCAGCAAATTGTCGACGCTGCGTTGGACCAAGGCATAGGGGAAAGTGATTTTATCAAAACTTTTTATCCTTGGTTGCTTGACCCTGCACAGGCCGAAAAAAACCTTGGGTGGAAGGCTGACTTGGCACAAAGGATAGCTACGTCGAGTCGTGGGAAAAACCCTGAAAAATATTATGCCTGGCTTGAAAGCCCCATTCGAAAAACTCAATCGCTGATCAATGCCGATTACATTGCCAACGAGGATGGGTCGCTTGTCAGCGACAAGCTGTTGCCCGAAGGAACCGACATCACTCCGGAAACTGCCGCCAGCCTTAAGCTCAAAGCGGAGTCCTGGAACATTTACCGAAATGTTCTGTACTCACAAGACGGTCGGTTTGCCACGATGATCATTCAGCCGAAAACCGAAGATGCTGATGTCCAGCTCAGCCTCGTTTCGGCTATTCAGCAGATTCTCAACACTCACCACGAAGCAGGAATCACGACCTACTTGGATGGCGAGCCTGTCATCTCGAGCGACATGGGCACAACCTTGAAATCAGATTTAGCCCTTTTGATGCCACTCGTCATTCTCGTGGTCCTGGTCGTCTTATTTCTCAGCTTTAAAAATGTCCAAGGGGTTTTATACCCGATGATCGTCGTCATCATGGGCGTTGTAAGTGCCCTCGGGGCTATGGCCTGGTTGGGGATTCCGATTTCTATTGCCTCTGTCACCCTACCCCCCCTCATGGTCGCGATCGCCAGTGCCTATGGCATTCACCAAATGAACCACTATTTTCTCGATCCGGGTCACGATAAACGCGAGATTCTTACCCATAATTTGGGTGTCGTAGGTCTCGCGGTCACGCTTTCTGGGATCACGGTCATGGTGGGGTTTGGTGCCTTGGCGGCAGAAGACTTTGTTCCCATCAAGAATTTTGGTCTTTTCACGGCCTTTGGTGACCTCGTCGCTGTCGCTGCAGCCCTTTGGGTGCTTCCTGCGGCCATCCTTTGGAGCAAGAAACCCAAAAATCTGGAATATCATGAACCAACCAAGGGACTGGTCGGAAAACTTCTCAAAGGAATGGTCCACCTCAACCGACGCTGGTCCAAGTTGTCCTTGCTGGTATCCATTCTTTTGACGGCTGTCTTTGCTGTGGGAATATTCTTAGTAAAATCTGAACTGAACAATGTGTCGTTCTTCAAAAAAGAATCCCCCATCCATGTAGCGGACGATGTCCTGAACCGAGAACTGGCGGGAACCCAGACGATCAATGTGATTCTGGATTCGCAATTAACTCCGCCGCATTTGGACGCCCAAGGTCAATTAGAAGAAGCCAAACCTCAAGGGGACCCTGTATCCTTGGTAACCCCCGCCGTCTTGGACAAGATCGAGGCTTTTTCGCAAGCGGTCAAAGCAAAGTTCCCCTATGCTACTAAAACCCTTTCGTTTGTCGATATCATTAAAAAAATGAATCAAGAAATGAACGGCGGCTCACCTCAGTTTTACACGATTCCCCAAGATCCTAAGCTGATCGCCCAATACTTGTTCATCTTTTCGGGTGATATTCACAATGTGCTGACGGATAGTCACGATAAACTGAGAATCTCGATCACGTTAAAACGGGTCGGTACAGATGACTCAGAAGCCGTGGCCAACTTTGCTCGACAGTACTTTGACCCCACCTTCCAAAAAGACAATCATCTTCGCGTCGCCATCACAGGAACCGCACATTTATACTATGTGGGCAACTCCCTCCTCATGGAAGGGATGATGAAGAGTATTGAGATTTGTGTGGTCCTCGTCTTCATCTTGCTCTTGGTTGTGTTAAAAGACTTTTGGATGACGCTCATCGCGATGATCCCGATTGCCATGACCTTGGTCATTGACTTTGGAATTCTGGGTCTGTTTGGGATTCCCCTCAACACCGCGACCGCAATGGTCTCATCGATTGCCATTGGTATTGGCGTAGATTACTCCATTCACTACATCACATGGTACCGGTCAGAACTTCAACGCCATGCAGATATTCATCTAGCTCTTGAAAACACGATTCTGCATAAGGGCCGCGCTATTCTTTACAATATGTTTGTGATTGTCGCGGGCTTTTTGGTTTTGGTCGTCTCGAACTTTGTCCCGCTCATCCAATTCGGCTTTTTAACGGCGATTTGTATGCTGACAACAGCCTTTGGAGCTTTGATTGTGGTTCCTGCGGTCCTCTTACTCTTATCCAAAAAGAACTTCAAGTTCTTGTACCTCGGCACCAAACGGACTGAAGCTTAAAAAAAAACGGCCTTTCCCCAAGGAAAGGCCGTTCCTATTGACAAGTTGAAAGCCCGGTTTATTGCGGTGGGATAATCAACTGCCAACCAGGATAAATCAAGTCGGGATTCTGGATGAGTTTTTGATTC
>DAIDJJ010000064.1:0-14037 GCA_027451385.1 Spirochaetales bacterium
AGACTCAGAATTCCCGTGCTAGATAAGACAGTTTTTTCGTCAAAAGCAAAACCAGGGATTTCCCGGGGGCGAGAACCGGTAGCCAGGACAATATACGAGGCCGTCAACTTTTTCCCGTCTACGGTCGCCTCATGGGGTCCGGTTAAGGTTGCCGTCCCGGAAACGACCTCGACCTTGTTCTTTTTCATCAAGAATTGAACGCCTTTCCCTGAACGTTCAGCGGCTTCGCGGGACTTTTGGTAGGCTTTGGCATAGTCCAGTCCCGAGACGTCCACTTTGACTCCCAAGTTTTGCAAGGCGGGAATGGCATGATAAAACTCGGCTTGGTTGATCAGTGCCTTCGAAGGTATGCACCCCCAGTTTCCACAAACACCACCAAGCTTATCTTTTTCAACAACAGCGACTTTTAAACCCAGCTGGGCAGCGCGGACAGCCGCCACATAGCCGCCAGGCCCCCCTCCAACGATCAAAACATCATAGGCATATTCCGCCATTTTTTTCTCCTCGTGAGCTTTTCCCCAGAATCGTGAGCTTTTCCCCAGCAAATTACAAAAGGACTCGGTAGGGATCTTCTATCATCCCTTTTAGTTCCGTCAAAAAGGCAGCCCCAACCGCACCATCAATAACCCGATGATCGCAGGACAGGGTGACTTTCATGATCTTCTTGATCACGATATTGTCCTCGTCGGTCACCACAGGGGTCTTTACCGTTGCCCCTAGCGCCAAGATCGCGGAGCCGGGGGGGTTGATGATCGCCGTAAATTCTTCTATGCCAAAACTTCCTAAGTTGCTAATGGTGAACGTCGCCCCGGTATAGTCTTCGGGTTTGAGCTGGTTATTGCGAGCTCGGTCAATTAAATCCCGCAATTCCCCCTCAATCTGCAAGACCCCCTTCGAGCCACAGTCACGGACTACAGGAGTAATCAGGCCATCGGGCTGGGCAACCGCGATGGCAATATCCACCGAAGCGTGATTCTGAATATAGTCACCTTCCCAGCTCGCATTGAGGGCCTGATGACGCTTCAACGCTTCAGCCAAAAATTTGATCAAAAAGGCATTTAAACCCAGCTTGTCTTTTCGCTTTTCATTGAGCTTTTCCCGGGCGGCCAAAAGACCGTCCATTTCTATGCCCAGCGTCAAGAAAAAGTGCGGAGCGGTAAACAGACTTTCGCTGAGGCGTTTGGCAATTGTTCCTCTTTTGCGGCTGACAGGTATTCGGTCATTGTTCAAGGGCGAAGAGGCGGGCACATTAGATTTTGCGGGTGCCGGAGTGTAACCTTCCACATCAGCTTTGACCACGCGGCCTCCAGGGCCACTGCCGGGAATCTGCGCCACATCCAGTCCTTTTTCTGCCGCTAAACGACGGGCTAACGGGGAACTCTTGGTTCGTCCTTCCGCGCTGGCCGCAGGTACAGATGAGGCCGCTGGTGCAGACAAAGCCGCAGGGGTCGTGACGGCCTTGGACTCTGCCGGAGCAGAAGCCGCTTGGGGGACAGCAGGAGCGGCCCCCAACAAGGGGGTGGGGTCTTCGCCCGCCTCACCAATCACTGCAATCGTATCACCAACTTTGGCGCTAGAACCCACATCTTTGACAATCGCTAAAAGAACGCCTTCTTGCGACGACAAATACTCCATACTGGCTTTGTCGGTTTCAACATCACAAAGGATTTCGTCCATTTTGACGGCATCGCCGACTTTTTTACGCCATTTCAGGATAGCCCCTTCTTCCATCGTCGGACTCAAGGCAATCATAAAAACTTTCTCGGCCATCTGTTAACTCCGGTACAAGGCGCGTTTTACCGCGCTGGCAATTTTGGCAACCGTAGGCTGAACTTCTAGTTCCAGCTTATGGTTGTAAGGCATGGGAACATCCTCGCCGGCTACCAGCTCGACGGGTGCGTCCAAATCATCAAAGCAGTCTTTCTGAATCACAGACTGAACCCAACTCCCTACGGAACATTGGGGCCAAGCTTCGTCGACCACAACACAACGGTTGGTCTTGCGAACACTGGCATAAACCGTTTCGTGATCTAAGGGACGCAAGGACCGAAGATCGACCACTTCCACGTCTATACCTTCTTGAGCCAAGGCCTCGGCAGCTTCCAAACACATCAAAATCGGCTTGGAAAAACTGATCAGGGTGACGTCTTTTCCCGGACGTTTGATATCAGCACTGCCAAAGGGAATCAGGTATTCTTCCTCCGGTACTTCCCCCTTGTGGCCATAGGTCATTTCACTTTCCAAGAAAATCACCGGGTTGTTGTCGCGGATGGCTGTTTTCAAAAGACCTTTCGCGTCGTAGGGCGTCGCCGGGGCCACGACCTTGAAGCCGGGCACATGCACAAAGTACGAAGCAAAACTCTGACTGTGTTGACTGGATAAATATTCTGCAGGACCGTTGGGCCCGCGAATGACCAGAGGCACTTGAAATTGACCACCGGACATATACCGGTACTTCGTCGCGTTATTGATCAGCTGATCAATGGCCAATAACCCAAACTGGATGGTCATCCATTCGACTACGGGACGGACTCCGCCAAACGCGGCCCCTACCCCTAAGCCGGTAAAACCCAGTTCCGTAATGGGCGTATCCAGCACCCGCTCGGGACCATACTTATCCAGCAAACCTTTGGTAACTTTATAAGCTCCATCGTATTGGGCAACTTCTTCGCCCATAATGACCACATTGGGGTCACGAGCCATTTCTTCGTCGAGAGCTTGCCGAAGCGCCTCTCGGATGGTAATCATGGCCATGTTTTCTCCTTACTCTTGAGGGTGGTTACGCGTACAGGTCCGCTTGGATTTCTTCCCTCGGGGGTTCCGGACTGTTTTCGGCGAACTCAACCGCCTGGGCCACGGTTTCTTTGGCCTTCTTATCGATTTCTTTGTACTCCTCTTCTGTCAGGAGTCCTGCTTCTTCCATACGCTTTTTCAACAAGAGTATAGGATCTTGCTGAAGGTAAGCTTCGGTTTCTTCTTTGGTACGATACTTGGCAGGGTCTGACATCGAGTGTCCCTTGTACCGGTACGTTTTGATTTCTAAAAAGGAGGGCTGATTTTGAGTTCTAGCCAACTCCAGAGCAGCTTTGACCTCTTCGTAAACGGCAATCACATCCATGCCATCGACCATCTTAGAGGGAATCCCGTACGCCTGGCCTTTGACGTAAAGATCTTGGACGGAACTGGCACGCCCCACCGCCGTTCCCATCCCGTACTGATTGTTTTCACAAATAAAAACCACGGGGAGTTTCCATAAGGCCGCTAAGTTCATCGCTTCGTGAAAAGCCCCTTGGTGGATAGCTCCATCCCCAAAGTAGCAAACCGTAGCACCGCCGGTTTTTTTGTACTTTTGTGCAAAGGCAGATCCTGTGGCTAAGGGAATCTGACCGCCGACAATCCCATTTCCGCCCCACATGCCCTTTTCGTAATCGAACATGTGCATGGAGCCGCCCTTACCTTTTGAAACACCGGTCGCCTTACCGTACAACTCCGCCATGATTCGGTTGGGCTCCATCCCTAACGAGATGGCATGGCCATGGTCTCGGTAGCCGGTCAACAGGATATCCGTCCCTCGGAGCATAGCTCGGGCCGCCCCCGAGCAAACAGCCTCTTGACCGTTGTAGAGGTGACAAAAACCTCCAATTTTTTTTAGACCGTACATTTGTCCGGCCTTTTCCTCGAAGCGGCGAATCAACACCATCTCTTCGAGCATAGGGCGCAAGAACGCCTTGTCGTAGGATTTCAGGGGTCGCACAATGCCTCCTAAGATGCGAAAGAAACCTGGGATTTTTCTGCGGTTTTAGGGTTAAAATATTCCGCCGATTCTAAAATCGTTTCCAGACATACCAGCAAGGAAGGGTCCTCGTTAAGTTTCCAAAAGGTCTCGAGGCCCTTTCCTAGTTGTTCCAGGATTTCCCCCTTAAAGCGGGGATTATCAATGACGCGAATAAGACCCCTTAACGAATACACCTCACGAGTTCGGGCTGAGGTAAACAGCCAACTCACGCGGGAATTTTTGGAGATGTCGGCGATTTTAGGAAAGTGCTGTGCGGTAACCGCATACAACAAGCCATCTTTACCGGGAACCAAGGTTGGGGTCATGTAGCGTAAGCTTGGATACCCCTCGGGGTCGGTTGTCGCTAAAATCCCTGATTGGGTGTCTTCGAGCATCAACCGAAATTTTTCCATAAATTCATGTGCTGTCATCGCGCCTCCTGGCCTTCTGTGGTGAATTTTAAGCTTCTAAGGGGAAGATACTCAAAAAACTCCCCAGAAAAAAAGAATTTTCCTTCAACTTTTGGCGTTGTTCCCTCTCGAACAAGGCCCTCTTCTACTCGAAAAATGCCAAGCCCCTCTTTGACGTGACCTTTCCAGCGAAACGGGGGCGTGGAGTCCCACGTCCACTCGGAACTGGCCAAGCGGTCACGAAAACCCTGCTTTCTCTCGTGCCATACTGATTCTGAGATTCCTAAGGCGTCCCAGGGTGTCATTTCTTCAGCCTTCCATCGTTGTTTAAACGCTTCGGTCAACCATCGAGCCGCTTCAAAGGGATCACAGCCCAAATTGGCCACCGGCATAGGTCGGGAGGCTGTCCCCACCCACTCCAACAATTCGCCGGTTGTCCCCAAAACTGACCGTAAATCGTCTAAGCGAGCTTGGCACAACAAGGTGGCATGGTGCAAAACCCTTCCCCCGCGATACGCATAAGCATGCCCCGAGATTTTTCGGGGTGTCGGGCCGCTTAACAAGAGATCGCCTTTGGGACCTACTTCGATAGGGTAACCCCTCTTTCTGAGGGTATCTGCGGCAAAGTCTTGTAAAACTTCCCGTTGATAGCTGTGTTGACCCCATAGAAACGAAAAATTGAGGTTACCCTCATCATGCCACACGGTTCCGCCGCCGGTAGAGCGTCGAATCAAAGGAATACGACGGCTCGAGACTTCGTCCCAACGGACTTCTCGCCAAGGATTTTGATGACGTCCCAAGATCAACGAGGGAAAGTTGCGGTACAGCAACAGGGCAGAGCCCTTCAAGTCTTGCCATAAGAGCTCTTCGGCCGCCAAGTTATCCCAAGGATCTAATCCTGCCAGAGTAATGACCGCTGTTTGTACCGGCATATTACTGATTATTTTAATCGGAAACGAAACTCCTAAGCAACCCGCCTCCATTTAGGATTTTTCACTCAGCTGTGTGGCAAATCCGCCGAAAGAGAAAAGGTATGAAAGTTCTCCTTTTGTCGCGGCCGGGTGATTTTGGCGTCTTGGAAGAGGTCTGGGAAGATCACCCACTTACTTTACCGGTTTGGGGCACCCCCCTGTTTCAATGGTTTGATCAATATTTTCGCAGTTTAGGAGCCACGGAACTTCGGCTGGTGTGCCTAGACGGCCCCCATCTCAGTGACAAATCCGAAGCCTTAGCTCAACTCCTAAAGCCCTCGGGAAAACCCCTAGCTTTGGAAGGAAAATGGTCAATCCGCAGTGCTTTACCCCGTCACGTCACAGAAGTCCTGACTCAACAGAGGCTTTTTTGGCAGGGGGAAGAAACTTTGGTGTGGTCGGCGCCGGCCTTGCCGCTCGAAGCGATTTTAGGGGCCAGACCCCCCTCTGGATTTCCCGAGCCCTCAGAGAGCACACGTCCCTGGCTTTTGGATACCGAACAGCGTCTGACACCCTGGACGGCCTCGGCGACAGCGTCTTTAGCGGGTCCCCGAGATTTTTTCCAAACGCATATGCAGCTCCTGTCCGTAGCCCCACCAAGGTCAACACCTTTAAACGGGGTTGATGCCAAAGCGGTACTGACCCCGCCCCTGGCTTTAGCCGGCGAAATTCACGCCAAAGCGACCAGCCGAGTCGGGCCGCACGCCCTTTTGTGTCCGGGAGTTCGCTTGGATCCGCAAACCAACTTAAGTCATGTCGTCGTGTTGCAACCCGTCAGAATCGGTAAAGGGTTTCAGTTGGACAGTCAAATTATTATCGGGAACACCTTGATCGGACCCGAAGGCTCGCTTACCGTGATTACCGATCAGCATCTGCTCAAATCGCTTCGCTCTTCCCCTCCACACGGGGCTTTTGACGCCAGAGGACCGCGCGGGCAGGAGCCGCTGGAAAAATCTGCGGGCGCTGGTTTTCGGGCCAAGTAGACACCAGTTTTTCCAGTTCGGGAAGGCTAAAGCCCCTTTGAATCGAGAGTCTGCCGTCATAAAAGGCCAAACTGCCGTGGACAAACAACCCAGTAAAAATGGTATAGCCCGCGTAGGCCCAAGCAGAACGCCGCAGGTCATTAAGAAGGTAACCATAGGTCGCCACACGTTCAGCTTCGTCTAGAACTTGAAGCACATCCGGGTAGTCTAAATGGTGGAGCATGTGGTTGGACAGAACCCAATCTGGTGATTCTTCCAGGTGGGCCGCCAAAGAGGTCAGCTCTAAAGCCGAGGCTTTGAATACCTCAATTTCAGGGTAAGCCAGAGATTTTTCACGAGCCCAGGGGATAATTCGGTCGTCAATATCCAGGGCCAGAAAGCGAACCTTCAGTCCCTGACGACGACAGAAGCGGACCAGGGCGCGGTCGATGTCAGCCCCTCCCGCACCTAAATCCCAAAACGTCCACACCCGCTGGGGGTCGCGAAGCAACTCGGGGAGAATGCAACGACGAAATAAGCTGACCGCCGACGAAAAGAGGCGGTTCAATAAGTCAAACTGATCGATCGTCTTTTTCAACTTTTTGAGTGAGACATCGGGTCGATCCATAAGTTCTTCGGTATACAGGCGTTCCCGAACGTCGGGAAAAAAGAAGTCTTTGAGCGAAGTCCGAGTCTTCATGAGGGGATTACCGCCATCAAGGCTGATTCCACGGTGAGGCCGGGCCCAAAAGCACAGGCAAAAACGGGCCCTAAGCGGCCCTTTTCTAATAAAGCTTTCAAAACAAAAAAGATGGTCGCGGAGCTCATATTGCCGAACGAGGCTAAAACCTGATAACTGACGGCGAGGGCCCCTTCTTCCAAGCCCAAAACAGCTGTCGTTTTATCGAGGATAGCTCGCCCACCGGGGTGTACCGCCCACATCAGCTCGTCGTTCTTGGTCCAACCGGCCTGCTGAAACAGTTCGTCCAAAATCGTGGGAATGTTGTGTTCTATCAGACGCGGCACATAACTCGACAGTTTCATATCAAACCCATGCTCACCAATGATCCAGGCCATTTCTTTGTCGCTGCCAGGAATCAGGCGGCTGGCAAAGTCTGACAACTGCAAACGAGGAGTCCCTTCTTCTGTGACCAAGCCCGGATCATCCGTGACCAAAACAGCGGCGGCGCCATCGGCAAATAACGCATTGGCCACGACAGTATCCGGTTCAAAGGTTTTTTGGAAATGCAAAGTACACAACTCCACATCCACAATCAAAACCTTGGCCCCTGGTTGAGATAAACACAGTGACTGTGCCAATTTGAGAGCCGGAAAGGCGGCAAAGCAGCCCATAAACCCTAGGTGAAACCGGTGTACCCCGGGCTCAAGGCCAAGTTCTTTGACGAGGTGGTAATCAAAGCCCGGAGCCGAAAACCCTGTACAGCTTACGGTTATCAGGTGGGTAATTTCGTTCTTTTTCAAGGTCGGAATTCGAGCTAATAACCGTTCTGCGGCTAAGGCGGCTAAGTTATTGGCTTCGACGCAAAAGAGCGCGTTACGGGCCGCCGTCGTCGGTTCGGGTTCCAGCTCTTTGTTACGGGGAAAAAAAGTACGTTCTTCAAGAGGCAGGATAAAATCCGGAAGCACCGAATAGCGGCGCTCAATGGCAGAACCCGCATAAACCTTTTGGATAAAAGAGCGTTTACGCTCAGTTTCGCCCTGAACTTCGAGCATAAAATCTCGGATTTTATTTTGGGGACAAGCAAATTCCGGCACAGCTGTTTCGATGCCCACCAAATAAATCGGGCGCGGAGAGGATGAACTCACAAATACTCCTTCAGTCGTGTTACCAGGGGTGAGTCTGGCAAGGTTTCCAAGCTTCGGCCGGGAATGGTTTTCATGGCAAAACGGGGGGCCACAACCCCTCGCAGGGGTCCGGTGAGGAACCACGCCAACAGGGCATCTCGAGCCTGAGCCCCCCAGCCGGTGATCGTACCCAACTTCATAGATAAGGCCGCCCGCGACGCCGCTACCTGAGCGGCTTTTTTTCTGACGCGGGTGTACTCGGCCGAGAGGACTTCGAACTCAGACAACGTCAACGCCTTGTCTAATCGAGCGGCTAACAGGGACGCTAAGAACTCAGCATCGGCAAACCCCGTATTCATCCCCTGTCCACCAATGGGGGACATTTGATGCGCACTGTCACCAGCCAAAAAAACCCGCCCAAAGTCATAGCGCGGAGCAACCCAACGGTGAACGCCAAAGGGACTTTGCCAGCCTCGGCGGTTTGGGTCAAGGGCATAACCGGTTCTTTGCAACACCAACTGTTCTAAAAGCTCACCCGGTTCTTCAAGGTACGACTCAGTTTGAACGATCCAACGGCGCCAGCCCGGGGCATGGGGAAAGGACTCAACTGCCCCGCCGGGAGTAAAAAATAACCGGGCGGTCCCCCATCCCGTTTCATCAGGGTAATCGGCCATCAAAAAGGAGGCCGGGTACCAACGGGATCGGCGAGTGACACCCAAAAGCTCTCGGACCGTGCTTCGGGCGCCATCACAACCTACCACGAACTGGGCTTCGGCTGTATTTCCTTGTTGAAACTGAAGCGTTACCACTTCAGGGGTGCTTTGAAACCCCGAAAGACCTTGCGAACGGTGGATTTTTACCTGGGGAAGTTTTGCTAAATGCTCTTCTAAAACCCTTTCGGTGACTGGTTGCGGGACGGACAAAATAAAAGGGTACGCTCCGGGCAGGTCTTGAAACGAGGCGGTCCCCAAAGCCTTTTGATTTTTTCCAAAAACGAAAACTTCTTTGAGGGGTGTCCCTTGGGCAATTAGGGAGTCAGCCAGCCCCAAACGATGGAGTAATTCCAAACTGGGCGGGGTTACCCCAATGGCATTAGAACCAGGAGAACTGGCATTTTTTTGCTCAAAAACCGTGACGCTTCGCCCCTGACGGGCCAAAAGAGCCGCCATGAGCAGACCTACCGGACCGGCACCAATGACGGCAACATCTGTCATGAGTCTAAAGTACCGAAAAGTCTAGCACAGCTCAAGCTCTAGAGAAAAATTTCCCGATTTCTTTCGTCAGGGCTTATGATGTCTCTAGGAGGAATTTATGCTCACCTTGTTTTCGGGAGCCAACGTCTCAGCCTTAGGCGGCGAGGCCGCCCTTAAGGTTCCGACGCTGACCCCCGAAGTCTCCCTGGGTTTAGCCCTTGGTTTGGCCGTCTGCTTCGTGGGAATTCTCTTTGGACTGGGAGTTTTTCTGTCAGAGCGACGCCAGCCCATATTTCCGTCACTCAGAGCTATCGGCTCGCTGATTTTTGCGACCTGCAAGACGTATTTAATTCAACAAGGACGTTTTCTAGTCCTGTTGGAAGTTTTTATCGCGGTCTGCATTGGGTTTTATTTTGGCTTTCTTCGCGCCATGCCCCTGACCAGCGTGCTGATCATTCTGGGATTCTCGCTCATCGGCATCCTGGGCAGTTACCTTGTGGCCTGGTTTGGCATTCGGATGAATACCCTTGCCAACGCTCGAACCGCCTTTGCCAGCTTGGAACGCAAACCTCTAAAAGTTCTGGGCATTCCCCTTCGCTCCGGCATGAGCATCGGGGTTCTCTTGGTCAGTGTGGAATTGATCCTCATGCTTTCGATCTTACTCTTTGTTCCAGGCGACTTGGCAGGTTACTGTTTTATTGGTTTTGCCATCGGCGAATCTTTAGGAGCGGCCGCTTTGCGAGTTGCTGGGGGAATTTTTACAAAAATTGCCGACATCGGCAGTGATCTCATGAAAATTGTCTTTGGCATCAAAGAAGATGATCCTCGGAACCCCGGGGTCATTGCCGACTGTACAGGCGACAATGCTGGGGACAGTGTGGGCCCGACGGCTGACGGCTTTGAGACTTATGGCGTCACCGGAGTCGCCCTCATCAGTTTTATTTTGTTGGGAGTGCTCCCAACCTCTCAACTTTCAAGTTCTCTCACCGCCCTCACCGGCCTGACCCGAGAAGCTCTCCAGCTTCACCTTTTGGTGTGGATTTTTACCATGCGCATTCTCATGCTGTTGACCTCGTTGTTAGCGTACTTCGTGAACATTGGCATTTCCCAGCTACTTTTTGGGAAGAAAACGGAGTTTAATACGGAACGGCCCCTGACGAACCTCATTTGGCTCTCGGCCTTCTTCTCGCTCATCGTGACGTTTGCGGTTAGCTACCTCCAGCTCAGTTTCTTGGGTTCTGGACTGTGGTGGATGCTGGCCACCATCATTAGTTGCGGCACTCTTGGAGCGGCCCTCATTCCCGAATTTACCAAAATCTTTACCAGTCCCAGCGCACAGCACGTCAAAGAGATCGTGACAGCTTCTCGGGAAGGTGGCGCCAGTCTCAACATTTTGTCCGGATTGGTCAGCGGAAACTTTTCAGCCTTTTGGATCGGCCTATTGATTACTGCCTTAATGGCGGCGGCGTACTTTGTCAGCCCCGGGCTCAGCGGAATTTTGAGCTATCCCGCCGTTTTCGCCTTTGGTTTGGTAGCTTTCGGCTTTTTGGGGATGGGCCCCGTGACGATCGCGGTGGACAGTTACGGACCGGTTACGGATAACGCGCAGTCTGTCTATGAGCTTTCTCTTATCGAAGAAGACCCCACAGCCCCCGACGTCATAGAGCAACAGTTTGGGTTTCGCCCCGACTTTGCCAATGCCAAACGGCTTCTTGAAGTCAACGATGGAGCGGGGAATACCTTTAAAGCCACGGCCAAACCCGTTTTGATCGCCACCGCCGTGGTGGGGGCCACAACGATGATCTTCAGCTTGATTTTAGTGATCAAACAAACCCTCGGAGTAGACCCTGAAATGGTTCTCAACCTTTTAAATCCTTTCACGATTTTTGGCTTTCTTGCTGGAGGCGCGGTCATTTACTGGTTTACAGGGGCCAGTACCCAAGCGGTCATCACGGGCTCTTACAGCGCGGTGGCCTTCATAAAACGTCACATCCAGCTTGACCCGAGGGCCGAAAAAAAAGCCTCCACCGAAAACTCAAAAACCGTAGTTCGTATTTGTACCCAATACGCACAAAAGGGGATGTTCAACATCTTTTTGGGGGTATTCTTTTTTGCCTTAGCCTTTGCCTTTTTTGCCTCACCGGCGGCGGGTCCCCAGGCCGTGTCGTTTTTTGTCAGCTACTTGATCGGGATTTCTGTCTTTGGACTTTTTCAAGCGATCTTTATGGCCAATGCGGGCGGAGCGTGGGACAACGCTAAAAAGATCGTCGAAGTCGATTTGAACCTGAAAAACACACCTCTTCATGCCGCTTCTGTCATTGGCGACACCGTGGGCGACCCCTTTAAAGATACGAGTTCTGTGGCGATGAACCCCATCATCAAGTTTACCACCCTTTTTGGCTTACTCGCGATGGAGATTGCCCTATCCCCCGCTTTTCTCAAACTGGCCCCTTGGGTGGGAGCCATCTTTTTCCTTCTGGCCTTAACATTTGTTCTCAGGTCCTTCTATGGGATGAGAATCCCCACTCTGGACGAAATTGATACCAATATCCATGGGATCAATCCCTTGGACGAGACCAATTCCGCCTGCGCAGATTCTGAACCAGAAAGAACTTGACCATACCCGTAGGGAAAGGAAATACTTCTGGTATGCTCAAAGTGTTTTTGCCTTTTTTGGTCGCGTTTTGGATTGTTGGCGGCGACCTGTGCGCCGCCTCTTTGACTACCCCACCGGAGCCAGTGACTTTGGTTCCCTACCACGGTCCGGTGTACAATATCTTTTTTCACCCCTTGATTTACAATGCGAAAAAAGCTTTTGCGCCTTCCCCCAAAAAAGTCTTTATGGATGAATGGTTCATCACGGTCGACGAGTTTAAAAAAACCCTGCATTCGCTGTACCAACGCGGGTATATCTTGGTACGTCCTCGGCAATTCTATCAACAAGATTCTCACGGACACTGGTTTCAAAAGCGCGTCGACCTCCCCCGAGGCAAAAAACCTCTGATCCTGTCTGAGGATGATGTGAATTACTACCCCACGATGAGGACGCATGGGGTGATTTCACGGCTATGGGTTGACCCCCAGGGCCGCCTGGCGGGAATTATCGACGAACCTAACGGCAACTCGCGGGTCGTCTATCATGCTGAAGTGCCCCAAATTCTGGAAGACTTTGTGAAAAAACACCCCGATTTTTCTTTTGAGGGCGCTCGGGGGATGATCAATGAAACCGGCTATTATGGGGCCTTCGGCTACCCCGACGTCGGCAAAAAATCTTTTGATCAAGCAGCCAATATCTACGAAGCCAAGCGCGTCGCGGCAAAGCTCAAGCAAATGGGCTGGGAATTTGCCTCCCATTCCTTTGATCACGAATTTTTATGGCAAGAACCCGACGGCGGTCCCTTTGAAAAAGCGGAACGAAAATGGATGGCTGACATCGGCACCATTGTCGGACCCACGCCCTACTATGTGTTCCCGTTTGGGGACCAATGGTTTAAAGACAAAAAACGTATGGCTTTTTTAAACAGCTTGGGCTTTCGGTACTTTTTTTCTGTAGATAACCATGCTTCGGTCAGTCATATCGATGGGGATATTGTCCTGGGGCGTGTCGCGGTCGATGGCCGTTCTCTTCGATTGAAGGCTCATTCACTTCAAATCTATTTGAATGCCAACGCTGTGCTGGACCCCCTTCGCAGCCGAGGTATCCACTACAGTTGGAATTAAATCACCATGCAACGCAGCCCTTGTTGATACAACGTATCATTTCCCATTGACGCCGCGTTCAACCTAGACTATCTTCAAAAAAAACCTCTTGGTTTTTTTGGGAGGTCTGTTTGGAACAGACAGCAACCCCGTTGCTCGAATTTCAAAACGCTGGCATCCAGCTCGGCGGCCAAGTGATCCAAAAAGGGATTACGTTTTCGCTGTACCCTGGTCAGTTCGTGGCGGTCTTGGGGCCCAACGGTGCGGGAAAAAGCACTCTACTCAAAATGGTTCTGGGGCTCTTGAAACCCACCTCAGGTCAGATTCGTTTATTTGGAGCTCCCCCCAAAACCGGGAATCGGCGCTTAGGCTATACACCGCAATTTTCCAGTTTAGAGGCATCGCTGACCCTTAGAGCTCGCGATATAGTCGGCTTCGGACTGGATGGTCACCGTTGGGGTCTGGGTCTGCCCAGCAAAGCTCGCACGGCGAGAATTACCCAAGCCCTCGAAGAAGTGGATGGGTTACACCTGGCGGAAGCTTCCTTTAGCGAACTATCGGGAGGTGAACGCCAGCGTCTGCTCATCGCCCAAGCTCTACTCAGCGACCCTGAGCTTTTGCTCCTGGATGAGCCTTTAGCCAGCTTAGATTTGGCACATGCCCAAGAGATGGTGGCTTTAGTTGACCGCATCAGACGTAACCGCGGCACAGCGGTCCTCTTTGTCACCCACGATGTAAACCCCGTGTTACCCTGCTTAGACAAAGTTCTTTATTTGGCCGGAGGACAAAGTACGCTAGGGTCAGTAGAGGCGGTCATTACCACCGAAAACCTAAGCCGGCTTTACGGTTCTCGTGTCGAAGTGGTGGAATCCGCAGGTCGCCTTTTTGTTTTAGGCGTTGATACATAAAAAACCAAAAATCAGAGTATACGATGACAGACATCTTTCACTATGAATTCATGAGAAACGCCCTCTTCACAGCCACCCTGGTAGCGGCCTTGGGCGGGGTCACAGGTTTCTTTTTGATTCAAAGGGGCATGACGTTTGCCGGTCACGCCCTTCCAGGGATGGGGTTTGCTGGGGCGGCGGGTGCCGTTTGGCTAGGTTTTTCGCCCCTGGCCGGCTTGGTCGTGTTTACCTTGGCGGGAGCCGGCGGTATCGCCAGACTCAAGGGTGACCCCCGCGAACGAGACTTACACATAGGCATGCTCTTGGTCACAGC
>DAIDJJ010000065.1:0-13981 GCA_027451385.1 Spirochaetales bacterium
TCTGCCGAGATCGCAGTGGGAAGTTGCCCGAACTTGGGACAACGGAAAGAACCTGGCCAAAGCCCTTAAGTTTTATTCTGAGCGCTTAGCCGAACTGGCCCTTGAAGCGGAGCTCTAGCATGGTCACCTCTTTACCTTTGCAGAATTTTTTAACTCGCTGGCGGTTGGGCGAAAAGCTCGCCGTGCTAACGGCCTATGATGCCTCAGGAGCCAGCTTAGCCAGTGCCGGCGGCATAGATCTGATTTTGGTTGGGGATAGCCTGGGCAATGTCGTCCAGGGCTTAGACTCGACCTCGCAGGTTACCTTAGAGCAAATGGTCTACCATACCTGCATGACAGCGCGGACGGCAAAAGTTCCTCTCGTCGCTGACCTGCCGGCTAATACGTACCAGACGCCCGAAATCGCGATCGACTCGGCGCGGTTGTTAATGGCGGCGGGAGCCCACGCGGTAAAGTTTGAAGGCAACCCACCGGGTGTCGCCGAAGCTCTTCTTTCCGAAGGCATACCCGTCATGGGCCATTTGGGGCTTTTGCCTCAGACGGCTCAGGGTTTTAAAGTTCACGGAAAAGAAGCCGAAGAGGCTCAAAAGATTCGTGACGACGCCAAAGCTTTAACCCAAGCGGGTTGTTTTAGCCTCGTACTCGAATGTGTTCCACTGTCCTTAGCCCAGCAAATTACTGAAGAAAACTCTTTGCCTACTATAGGAATTGGCGCAGGACCCTATACCAGCGGACAGGTTTTAGTCTTTCATGACTTACTGGGGCTTACTGAAGGCCGCAAAGCCAAGTTTGTACCACAAGGGTACCCCTCTGTAGGGCAATTGGCGCGGTCGGTGATTGAAAGCTATGTGCGAGATGTCAAAGCCGGTGTGTATCCGTCGGATGAGGAGAGTTACCATTAACGCGTTTGAACTTCCCTTCGACACCGTCTTGTCCGAATTGGATCGTCGCTTAGCCTCTGATTGGACGTTTAAAGGCGGAAGAATTTTAGGTTCGATGTGCGGTGACCCCCATCCCGTCGCCTACGAGGCCTACCAGCGCTACTTAGCCGCTAATATCGGCGATACGGGGCTAGTTCCCGGTTTAGTAGAATTAGAAGAAGAAATTTGTCAGCTGGTTGGTACCTGGTGGGGACGTCCTCAGGTCTCGGGGCGTTTAGTCACGGGGGGGACAGAAGCGAATCTTTTGGCCCTATGGACGGCAAAAATACTCGCCCGTGAGGGACAGGACGAGGTCATTCTTCCAGAATCTGCGCATTTTTCATTTGAAAAAGCCGCTCTCGTTTTGGACTTGAAGCTAAAAAAAATCCCTGTTGATGCTTGGGGTCGTGCCGATGTTGAGGCCGCCCGCCGCGCCGTGAATCAGCGTACCCTTGCCTTGGTGGCAATAGCCGGTTCGACAGCCTTGGGGGCCGTCGATTCTTTGCCGGACTGGGCCGACCTGGCCGTACAAACCGGTTTGTTCTTGCATATTGACGCCAGTTTCGGTGGGTTTGTTTTACCCTTTTTGCAAGAAGCAGGCTTTCCGGCTCCCGCTTTTCAATGGCGGGAGGGGTACTCCTCCGTGACCTTGGACCCGCATAAAATGGGACGAGGGCCCATACCTTCCGGCCTCCTTTTGTGGAAAGACCAACAAACCGCACAGGCCACAGCCTTAGCGGTTGGGTATTTGTCGGGGGGCCGCACCCGGCTGAATACCGTGGTGGGAACCCGTTCTGGAGCCTCGGTTGCAGCTGTTTGGGCTGTTTTAAAGCATTTGGGTCGTCAAGGTTACGTGGAGATTGTTCGCCAAGCGATGGAAGACGCCCACTGGTTTACCTCGGCGGTGGCTCAAGTCCCCGGGGTTGAGCCTGTACTAAAGGTGCCCGACCTCAATGTGGTAGGCGTAAGGCCTCTGAAACGCCGTGCTGACGCGGTTTCAGGTGCACTACGGCAAAAAGGTTGGGCCCTTTCACAATGGACCGATTTTTTTCGTGTGGTGGTGATGCCTCACGTGACCCGCGAGCTTTTAAAAAGCTTTTTGTCGGATTTGCAGGAGGAAATTCCATGAATCTCCACCCCTCTGAAGACATTTTGGGAACGGCTGGCACTGAGCTACGTGGTCGACGAATTGTCCTGTGCCTGACTGGTTCGGTGGCGGTAGTACGTGCGGTCGATCTCGCACGCTTACTGATGCGGCACGGGGCAGAAGTATATCCCGTTATGACGGCATCAGCCGCCCAATTGATTGGGCCTGCTCTGTTGGAATGGGCCACAGGCCACCGTCCTGTCCTAGAACTTTCAGGGGCCATTGAGCATGTGGCTTTAGCGGGAAATGTCAGCCGACCCGCCGATTTGATTTTAGTTGCCCCGGCTACGGCCAATACGGTCGGTAAAATTGCGGCAGGAATCGATGACACTCCGGTGACTACTTTTGTGACAACGGGTTTAGGGCAAGGACTCCCCCTCATCTTAGTGCCCGCTATGCACTTAGCGATGTACGATCATCCGTTGGTCCGGGAAAACCTTGCCAAGCTTAGCCGGTTAGGGGTGACTGTATTGATGCCTCGCTTAGAAGAAGGTAAAGCCAAGCTTGCGACAGAAGAAGAAGTTTTACGGGCTGTGATTACCCGCCTTAACGAAGTCAAAGCCAAGACGACATCGGGGGATTGGGCGGGTAAAACCGTACTGATTACCGCAGGACGAACTGCCGAACCCCTGGACACGGTACGGACGCTTTCGAATAACTCCTCGGGCCGGATGGGAATTGCTTTGGCGCAAGCGGCCTTACAACGTGGTGCGAAGGTGCTTTTGGTGGCCGGTAAGCTTGCGGTAGAAGTACCTGAAAATGTAGAAGTGTTTCCCGCCGAGACCGCGAAAGCCATGTACGACACCTGTCAGCACTTATTGACGACCCGTAAAGTCGATGTGATGCTGGCCGCAGCGGCGGTAGGAGATTGGCAGGTTGAAACACCTGTTTCGTACAAAGTCCCCACCGATCGGAGTTGGACTTTAACTTTGGTACCGACGCCCAAAATCATTGACCAAGTAAAAACCTGGTCGCCTGCAACCTATTTATGTGCGTTTCGGGCGCAAACTGGGCTCAATGCCGAACAGCTGGGACAAGATGCCGTTCAGCGCTTGCATAAGGCCCGTGCCGACCTGATTGCCGCTAATGATACGGGTAAGCCGGGAACTGGCTTTGAGGCTTTAGACAATGCGTTTCAAGTCTGGGGTACTGAGGGTCTGATTGCCGACCTTCCTCGTCAAGATAAGAGGGGAATTGCTGACAAACTTCTAGACATTATTCGCAAAAGGCTGTAATCTATAAAACCGGATTCAATCCCGAATTTCATCTCAGGTAAAGGACGGATCATGAAAAAGTTTCGACCGATTGACCGCATGAGCGCCAGTCTCCCTACGATTCGCCGGCTCCCTGCCTATCTTCAAGTTGTTCGTCAAGCAGAAGTTGATGGGGTAGTAGTAATCTCGGGGACCACGATCGCCCAAGAATTGGAATTGGAACCCATTCAGGTTCGTAAGGATCTGGCGGTAACAGGAATCATTGGTAAACCGCGGGTAGGCTATGTCGTTAAAGATCTGATTACGGCCTTGGAGCATTTCTTACGTTGGGATGTAACCCACAATGCGGTTGTCATCGGGGCTGGTCATTTAGGAACCGCTCTGTTAGGACATACTGAATTTCGTAAAAATGGGTTAAACGTTGTTGCAGCTTTTGATGCCGATGCGGCAAAAGTCGGAAAGCGGTTTCATGGTATTGAAGTATTTTCCATCGATGATATTTCCACCTACCTCCCTTCCCATGGCGTTACTTTAGCAATTTTGACCATACCCGCACATGTGGCCCAAGATATTTGCAATAAGGTTATAGAAGCTGGTGTCAAATCCATTTGGAACTTTACCAGTGTTAAACTGAAAGTTCCTGAGGGCCAAACCGGTGTCTTGATTCAGAAAGAAGATCTTTCCTCGGGTTATGCTGTGCTTTCGGTGCGGGCCTAATTCTTCGGCATGGAAAAAGGTGCCGTTGTAGCTTTCTCGGTCAAAGGCCAGCCTAGGCTGGCTGTGGTCGAAGGCTTAGAAGGTAAACAAAGTCTGAAGGTCACGGATATTTTAGGGAATTCTTCTGTGGTTGCCCTCCGTGACTTGGAATTTTCTTCCATTGAGTATCGAGTTCAAGATTTAAAACTTTCTTCCGCCCTTACCTTAGCGTCATGGCTGGCTAAATCCGAAGAACGCCTGCAAACCGTTGATCTGAAGTCTGTCTGGGAACTCCTTTCGGCCGATTCAATTCGTACAGCTACACTCGAAGACCTGGGGGGATGGCTATGGGATACCTTAGACGGCCCCGGAGCCTACGCGTTATACCGTAGCTTAAAAGCAGACCGGATTTACTTCAAAGAAAAAGGAAAGAGCTGGGAAGTTCGTACAGCCGATCAAGTCGCCGAAGCCGAAAAACAAGTGGCCGCTTTGGCTGCGAAAGAGCAAGTTCAAGCCGAGCTTCGACAACGGCTCACCGAAAAACTGGCACACCCGGATATTCCCCTGACCCCCGAAGAAGAGCATCGTCTTCAAGCCGTTCAGGCCTTTGCCCTGTTCGAAGAAGAAGCACCGGGAAAAAATGTTGCGATGGAACTCTTGGGTCTACTCAATCGACCCAAAACTCCAGAAGGTGCCTTTCAACTTTTGGTGGCACTTGGCCTTTGGTCCCGTCACCAAAACCTCCCTTTGCTCCGTTCGGCTCGGCCCTTAGTTTTTTCGGCTGAACATTATGCTGAAGCTCAACGTCTGTGTGAACTCAGGTTAGACCTTGCGGGCCGAAAAGATTTTACAAACCAATATGTGGTGACCATTGACGATGAAACCACCACCGAAATTGATGATGGTCTAGCCGTGGATTTCACGGGCTCAGAACCTACCTATTGGATCCATATTGCCGACCCTGCCGCATGGATAACCGAGGGCTCCCTCTTGGACCGTGAGGCCCGTCAACGAGGAGCAACCTTGTACCTTCCTGATGGCAGGTACGCGATGTTCCCTGAACTTCTAGCCGAAGGACCTTTCAGTTTGCGGGTCGGCGAAAAGGTTCCCGCCCTGTCGTTTGCCTGCCGGTTGGACGGTGAGGGTCAGCTATCGTCGTACGAAGTTCATCTTGGACTGATCCAGCCCCGGGAACGTCTTAGTTATGTGCAAGCACAACAGCTTTTAAGTGAAACACAAGAACCTCAAATCCCCACAGCCAAGTTATTGCTAACCTTGGATGAAGCGGCTCGGCGGCGCGAGGCTTGGCGTCAACGTCAAGGTGCCATTAGTATCAACTTACCCGAAAGCCACGTCCATGTGGATTTAGCCCACGATTCCGTTGAGGTCGGCGTCTACCCCCCGCTCCACACCCGCGATTTGGTTGCTGAATTTATGATTTTGGCAGGAGAAGCTTGTGCCCGCTGGTTTCAAGACCGCCAGGTACCTGTGCTGTACCGGTTTCAACCGCCTTCAGAAAACCCACCAGATTTATCCGTGATACCCGCAGGACCTGCCCGTGAGTTTGCTAAGATTCTTTCCATGAGCCGTTCCGGCCAAAGCCTTACCGTACAGCCGCACACCGGCTTAGGTCTTTCCGCGTACGTGCAAGCGACCTCTCCTATTCGACGCTATAGCGATTTGGCTGTTCACCGTCAAATCCACGCGGTCTTAGAAGGTCTGCCAGTTCGAGACGTGGAAGCCTGGGAGACATTGGGGGCAGAACTAGATCCCTTGGCCTCGGGAGCCTCTAAGTTGGAGCGCCTGACCGATCGTTACTGGATTATCGAGTACTTGAGACGGCAAAAAGGGAAAGTTTGGGAGGCCATTGTTATTGGTTGGTTCCGCGAGGATGACCGTCAAGCGCAGATCCTTCTTACAGAAACTGGTCTTCGCACCGTGGTCAAACTCGCCAAAAGCCACGCCTTGGGCGAAACGCTCCAGCTGAAAGTTGCGTCGGCAGACCCCCGTAAAGATCTCTTGACGTTTCAAGAAGCGTAACGTCATGACCGATTTGCAGACTTCAAGACCTATTTGCAGGCCTATGAGGGCCTGCCTTCATTAATCTTCTAATACCAAGCGAATATGCCCGTGGTAATACTCGTCCCGAATCTTACGGATATCGGGGCTAGCAAGGTAATCGTCAAAACTCATACGGCGGTCGATGACACCGGCTGGTGTAAACTCAATGATCCGGTTGGCAACAGTAGAGTTAAGCTCATGGTCATGACTGGTAAATAGTAAAACTTGATCAAAGTCGGTCATTGCCGTGTTGAGGGTGGTGATGGCTTCCAAATCCAGGTGGTTCGTGGGTTCATCCAGGATCAACACATTAGCCCCCGCCAGCATGAGCCGGCTCATCATACAGCGGACTTTCTCACCCCCGGATAAAACATTCACCGGTTTTAGGGCTTCGTCTCCCGAAAAGAGCATTCTGCCCAAAAAGCCTCTTAGATAAGTTTCGTCCTTTTCTTTACTGTATTGAGCTAGCCAATCGACGAGGTTGAGTTCGGTCTGAAAGTAGCGGCTGGAATCTTTGGGGATATACGCTTTGGTAATGGTTTGACCCCATTCAATGCCCCCGGCATCGGGTTCCATTTCACCGCCTAAAATTTCAAAAAGCACCGATTTTTTTTGCGCATCGCCTAGAAAGGCAATTTTATCGCCGGGTTCAATGGTTAAATCGAAATTCTGAAGAACCTGTTGCTCTTCGATAACCTTCGAGAGCCCTTTGACCGAGGCAATAACACGGCCGCAGTCGCGTTCTGCTTTAAAGCCGATGTAGGGGAATTTGCGGCTTGAGGGTTTTAAGGAATCCAGGTCGAGTTTATCGAGTAGCTTTTGCCGACTTGTCGCCTGTCGAGCCTTTGAAGCATTCGAAGCAAACCGTTGAATAAATGCCTTAAGTTCCGCCGCTTTTTCTTCAGAACGGCGTTTTTCTTCTTTCTTTTGACGGTTTAACAGCTGACTCATCTGATACCAAAAGTCGTAGTTCCCCACGTACAAGGTGATCGCGCCAAAATCGATGTCCGCGATGTGAGTACAAACCTGGTTTAAAAAGTGACGGTCGTGTGAAACGACAATCACGGTATTGGGGAACTTTTCGAGAAAGTCTTGCAACCAGTGAATCGATTCGAGGTCCAAGTGGTTGGTGGGTTCGTCCAACAGCAGAACATCTGGGTTTCCAAAAAGAGCTTGTGCCAAAAGCACTCGAACCTTTTCGCCGCCTTCCAAGTCTTTCATCATCTTTTGGTGGTACTTTTCGCTGATACCCAGACCATCTAAAAGAGTGCCAGCCTCACTTTCGGCTTCCCAGCCGCCCATCTCGGCAAACTCACCTTCCAGTTCCGCTACGCGAATCCCTTCGTCGTCGGTCATATTCTCTTTGGCATAGAGGGCTTCGCGCTCTTGCATGACCTTCCAAAGTTTTTCATAACCTAAAATGACGGTTTGTAATACCGTATATTCATCGTAAGCAAATTGGTCTTGTTTAAGAACCGCAAGGCGGGCCTTGCTGGGAATCTGAACTTCGCCGGTATCTGGCTCAATTTCTCCGGAGAGAATTTTGACAAAAGTAGACTTACCTGCGCCGTTGGCACCAATTAAACCGTAACAGTTGCCAGGGGTAAACTTTAAGTTGACTTCTTTGAACAGGGTGCGCTTGCCGTAGGCCAGCGAAACATTATTGACCGTAATCATAAGTTGTCATTGTAGCCATCGACTATGATGTGTCAACCTATCCGCTTGTCCCGACGCGGGGGCTTTGGATATGTTATGAGGATGAGCAACGAGCAAGGCAAGCCGTATGTTGACCTACGTCAGGTGACAGCGGGCGATTATCGGCGTAAGGTTCTTTGGGATCTGACGTGGACGTGGAATCCAGGAGAAGTCTGGGCGGTTACCGGCACCAACGGGGCAGGGAAATCTGCTTTAGCCGCTTTGTTAACCGGTGAATTGCTGGTTTATAAGGGAACCTGTCAGGTTGACTCCCGTCTTCACCCTGAAGCTTGGATTGGGTTTGAGCCCCAACGCCGCAAGTTAGAACAAGAGCGGAAAGAAGACCTTTCGGACGTGAGCGAACGGCCAGATTCCGGAACAACAGCCTTAACTTTCACAGGGTCAGCTGAACTTTTGGCCCAAGTCGGCTTGGCTGGTAAAGAAGAGCGCGGTTTGAAGCAACTTTCCTCCGGGGAATTACGACGTGCCTTTTTAGCCCGTGCTTGGAAGGAGCCCTTTTGGATTCTCGATGAACCGTACGAAGGCTTGGATGCCGAAGCCCAGCGTCTGTGGATCGAACGGGTCGATGATCGTTTAATTCAAGGCTTTCCTATTTTATTTCTGAGCCGACGGCTCGAGGATTTTCCTCATGGAATCACCCATGTTTGGGCTTTGCAAGACGGTAAAACGGTCTATCAAGGCCCTCGTAGTGGGTGGAACCCGCCCTTGGAACGTGCCGAGTCCCAGAAGGTGTCTGTGCCGGAAACTTTACCCGGAAGTGCGGCTGACGAGGCTAAACGCAGGGAACCCCCTGTACTTGACTTCCAACAGGTCACAGCCGGGTACGGCGAACTCGTCATCCTTAACAATTTTACTTGGACTGTTCATTCGGGAGAGCGTTGGTTGGTTCGTGGTCCCAATGGCTGTGGAAAAAGCACCCTTCTCAGCCTGATTTCTGGCGATCATCCCCAAGCGTTTCAAGCGGGTCTTAAGATCTTTGGAAAAAATCGAGGAGCGGAGTTAACCTGGGCAGAACTCAGAAGGCGAAGTGTCCACCTTTCGAATATCGTTCACCAACGCTTCCGAGATTTATGGTTTACCACGCTCTTAGAAGTGGTGGTGGCTGGCTTTCAAGACGCGGTACGGCCGGTCAAAGAACCGACTTGGGAACAGCTCAAGGTTGCTCGAGAGCTTTTAGCCTCCATGGACCTGTCCGAACACGCCAGCACCTTGTGGGAAGACCTTTCGTGGGGCTGGCAGCGACTGGGGCTTTTAGCCCGCTCGTTGGTTACCAATCCTGACCTCTTGCTGTTGGATGAACCCTGTCAGGGGCTGGATTCTCATGCCGAAGCCCTGTTTCAGCAAGCTTTGGTCCGTGAAGCGGTCACCAGAAAAACAACTGTGTTATACGTCACACACCGTCCTGAAGAACGTCCCTTTGGCGACTTTCAGGTGCTCGACTTAGGGACTCTCTACGGCAAAGCATAAGCCTGAAGTTGGGTTGAGGACGCACCAAGCTGACACATTAGCAACAGACCTTGCTTTTGCTGGGGTCCAGGAGCCACCCAAAGTGGGGTCAAGCTGGCCGGATCACCTAAGGGCTTTAAGTTGAGTCCAGGTGACCAGTCACCTTCCCAGCGGTACAACTCGAGCGTATTGGGCCCTTGCGCTAAAGCATATAAAGTTGAACCTTGGCCCGCAATCGACCAAGTCGCCGCCGGGGTGGGTAGGGGGATAACCTGCCAACCTAGGTTTTGACGGTATTGGTAAAGGTGCCAACGTGCAGTGGTGTCGGTCATCAGGGCCCAAAGAGATTGTTTTGTCGTGACCACATGGCCCCAAGAGGAATGGTCCGATTGCGGAAGGCTGGTATCTGTCCAGTAGCGGTCCTGCTGAACCAACCAAAGACGATCATGGCCGGCGGTGTCCTGGGAAAGCAGGGCCAGTTGATCTTTCCATAAGCTGGCTGAAACGTAAGGGCCTGCTAAAGGGGCTTCGACGGCGGGGGCATGAAGCCATTCTCCTTCCCATTTGAGTATAGATAGTCCAGATGAGCTGTTTCCAATTAAGTAGGGTCGACCTTGTGTCGTGAGGGCCAAAGGGGGGGCTAGGGGAGTCGGTACCTCAACCCAGCCTAAGGTATTCCAAACCCGAGTCTCGACATCCTTTGTCGTTGTAAACACCAAGAGGGGGTGTCCTTGAGTCGTCACGCTCAGTTGGGCTGAGGTGATCACCCCCGAATGCGCTTTGAGAACACCACCCAGGGGAGCTCCCAGGGACGAAAGCAGGGTAATTTGACTTCCATCACTCGAGACCAGGGCAAGCACCAGACTACCGTCTGAAAGTTGAACCGCGCAAACCTGCGAGGCTGGACTAGGGAGAGTTTGTTGCCAAAGCAACCGAAGCGGCCTTTGGGCTGAAGAATCATCGGTGAGTCGGTTTTGCAAAATTTGACCGAGGTCAGCAAACTCACTAGAGGACATCTTGACTTGCAGGGTTTGTGTGGTTTGGGCTTGGGCTCGAAGCGAAAAGAAATAACTTTGGCCACCGGTCAAAGCGGTCTGAAACCAGGGGTCAAATCCACCCTGCAAATTGCGGTTGGAAGCGATCAAAGTTAGCCTTCCCGAAACGGGATCAGCTTGAAAGATCGACATTTCTATGAGAGGTGCTGTGGAGAGAAAATCCCAGCGGTATGTCCCCGATTGGGCTACGCGAAACTGCTTTTCGGCGGGGATCTGAGGGGGAAAGTTCCAAACCTGTGGAAGCTTGAGTATTTGAGCTGAGACTGTGAAAGCCAAAGTTCCTAAGGCCAGACAAAAGAGAAAACGTTTCATCAAGACCTCCAGTGGGGAAACATTTGATCAAGCCGCTGGTGAGCTCGTTTGCGGTGAGCTTGTGCGGCTTGTTGCCAGCGGTAAAAGCGTGAGGAGGTAAAGTTAGGTTTGGCACGGGCTTCACGAGGACCTAATACCCCCACGCCTGTATGCTCTTGAAGCTTAGTGGCAACTTTATCCAAAGTTGACCAAAACGGAACTTCGAGTGAGGGGAGGTAGGAATTGGGTTCCACAGCCTCTTCCAACCACGCTGACTTATTATAAGGAGTGATTCCCCCAAGGATAAATTCCCGCAGACGTTCTTCGGAGGGGCGTCCTCGCCTTAGCTGGATCATTTGGTTCAGTTCGTCCAGAACCGCGCTTTCTTCCGCTTGAAAATCTTTGCCTGTCCAGACGCAAAGGTAGCGGAACACCTTGCGGGAGGCTTCGATAAAGCGATCAACATTGTTCACTTTTGGTGAGAGTAAGCGAGGGTCCTCCCAGACACTAAGCCATTCATCGGGAGCTTTTAGCGCTTGGGCATGACCTCCAGGCGGTATAAAAGAGTTGACGAAATTGGAGTTGACTATATTGGAGTCTGCCAAGGCACTTCCCACTTGCGGCAGATAAAGTCGGTTCCAGTCATCGATGGGGGCAATAAAGTTTTGGTGTGCCCAGGTGTCGGCATAAGCATGGAGGGCAATACCAATACCCAGAGGATCGTTTTCACGAAACGCATCCACAAGTAACGCTTTGGCAAGGGGACTGTTCGGGCGGACATCCCAAGGATTCGTTTTGCCGTCTTTTCGAACACTGAGCTGTTCGCCAGGTCCCACAGGTAAAAAATGAAAGGGGATCAAGATCTCGTTTAAAACAGAAGGGTCAATGACATTGTAGTTTTGCGTTGCCTGAGTAAAAAGGGGCTCACCAAGACCTGTGATCTTCCAGGGGGTCAAGTTGTTATCAACAAACTGACTAGAGTAGGCGATTTCTTCGGCGGTTTGCGAGTTCAATCCCGCCTTGACGGCCAAAAAGGCCACCGTATAATAATGAAACTCGGAGTTCACGTGCGCGTATACCACCTGCCATCAAAAGTTGAAGGTCTGTTATTCGATATGGATATGACCTTATACCGACATGAAGACTATTATAAGTCCCAAATCAAAAATCAAGTTCTTCTTTTAGCCCAAGAAGAGCAAATTCCCTTACCAGAGCTGGAAGAGCTCTTAGAACGCTGGAAGTTGAACTGGGCCGCTACTCATGATGGTCATCAGCCTAGTTTTGGGAACACTCTTTTGGGGGCTTTAGGTATACCCATTGAACGAAGCGTGGATCTTCGTCGGCGAGCCATTCGTCCCGAAGACTACCTTAAACCCGATGCCCAATTAGCTGAAACCTTAGAAAGGTTGTCACAACGTTTTCGCCTGGTTCTTGTCACGAATAACCCCGCAGACATTGCCTTACGAACCTTAAATGTTTTAGGGGTTCAAAGATTTTTTCCTCAAATTATCGGTTTGGATGAAGCTGGCGAATCTAAGCCAGCCCCCCAAGCATTTCGGTTGGGCCTTCAAGCCTTGGGTACTGCTTCAGAAAATACTGTTTCTATTGGGGACCGGTATGCAGTGGATTTAGCTGTACCCCTATCGTGGGGTTGGGGCGGGGTATTAGTCGAGTCTATGGAAGACGTGTACGCATTGCCGCAGATTTTTCGTTAAAAGTGGAGCTGACTTTAAACCGGGTAATCGTAGTAGACCCATTGCTTGGCCAAGCCCTGAAAGCCAGCTTGGTTGACGCGGTCAAGGTTCTTTTCCCAATCATCGCCGTAATGCATTAACATCATTTTAGCTTTGATATCATCAGGAAGAGTTTTTAGCTCGTCAATAGAGGCATGAACACCCCCCGGTGGGAAAAACTGGCAATCTTGAAAGATGGTTGTCAATTCAAATTTATTGTTGAAGCTTTCCACAAGGTCGCGGTCAAATTTGGTGTCACCGGTAAAGAGAATATGATTATCGATTAATAAACCTGTGCTCCAAAAGCTATCTTGCCATGATTTAGATTCACCGGGAATATGCATAGTTCGGAAGGCCTTGATATTGATGCTTCCCACATCGAACTCGTAGGTTTCGCGAGGAAAATCGGGCAACCAGCGCGGATGGTGAATTGTCCACATATCGCCGAAGGTAAGGTTCTTGCCGCCGTGGACTTCATTGTAAGCCGTACCTCCGCGAAGCGACATGTCCCACAAGAGGTGTTCATAAACTTCGGTGATGTAAATATTCGGCCGAGTATTGGTACCGTAACGAGCCACCAGCATAACTTCTTCAAGACCACCCACATGATCGGCATGAGAATGGGTGACAAAGTAATTGCTGACATTGGCAATGGGTAGACCTAATTCAAAAAAAGCTTGAGGTGCCTTTGTTCCACAGTCAACTAGCAGATGATCTTGACCTTTTATAATAAGGAGATTGGTCTGGTATTGGCGTTTAGAAAAAGCACTACCTACACCTACAAAAAACAAACTTAAACGGCCGTCATTCGTCAAAGACAGCTTTTTATCCGTCAACTCGCGGACTGTAAAGGCGTGGGCAGACTCCACTTTTTTCATACTTGCACTTTCCACCAGAATGTTTCTTTCAAGGTAGTTTTACCTTCGTTCAAAATTACTATAATTCGACCTGAATAGAATATCAACAAGAAAAGCTCAAAATCCACTTCTTGCGGTATGAATCAGGGCGATTTACAATAGAAGTATAGGGGAGGCTTGCTATGAAACCGGATAAAAAGCTCCAATTTGTCGAGATTTTGCGAATTGAGATGGAAGATTTGAAGAAGGATATCGAATTGCTGATTTCTGAAGCGGAGAAAGCGCGGGTTGTTGAGCGCATCAGTAATTATGTCTTTATGGAGAATCTTTCTGTCTTTCGCGATGAAATCGTTGCCGTGGATTCTCTCGAAGCCTTTTTAGAGGCTTCTTGCATCAATGGCTGTATGGACGTGGATGACCTACGGGATAAGCTTCGAGATCAGATGCATGAAAAGATCAAAGCTCTGAAAATGCCTACACAAATGCGCGAGTGGGTCGATCGCAAGATTGAAAAAGCGTACCTCTATTTGATGAGGTCTTAGTATTATTGATGAGGGACCAGGGGAAGGGAGCTTTGGCTCCCTTTTTTTAAAAGAGTTTAACCCAATAAATGTTAAGGTGTATTTTTGTTTTCTAAGGATTTTTCTTTCATTTATGTAGTTTTCACTTAAATAAAAAATCAATATAAATCATTATTATTCAATGAAATATGTTGAAATATTCCTATAAAATTCATCAAGGTTCAATTTTTCAAAAATAAACTACATAAAAGTAATAAGTTGAATTAATGACTTCAAAAAATACAAAACCACTCTTTTTTTGAAACCTATAAGCGGGTAATCTTT
>DAIDJJ010000066.1:0-13716 GCA_027451385.1 Spirochaetales bacterium
CGAACCCGTGAAAGTCTGCAAAAGCAAGCCGATAAGACAAAAACCTATCGAAAACTGCGGCAAGAGATTTTTGAACTTGAAAAACGTCAACAGCTCCGTAAAGTCAAAGAACTCAACACCAGTCGTGAGACTTGGACAAAACGCTTAGAAGAACGGCAGACTCAAAGAACAGAGGTTCAAGCCGGGTTAGAAGATCTGAATCGAACACTCGAGGTGGGTCTTAAAGAAGTTTCGGGGTGGGAAGAGCAACTGGTAACGGGCCAAAAACAGCTCTATGGACTCGAATTAGAAAAGGCTTCGATTCAAAATCAAATGAAAGTCCAGCAAGAACGCCGTTCGCACCACGAAAATCAGCTGGCTTTGACGCAAAGCCGAGCCAAGACGTTGGCAGAAAGATTAACGGCTTTGCAATCTGAGATTCAAGAAAAGCTGGCCCAGAAGCATCAGCGTGAGCAAGAGCTGGCGGCTTGCCAAGACAACATTGTGCTGTTTGAACGGAATATCGAAACCGCTAAGTTGGAACTCGTAGCACTCTCCCAAAATATCCATCAAGCCGAAGAAGCTTTAGCCAGCGAATCTCAAACCGAACGAAACCTGCTGAATGAGCTTGGTACAGTAACTGACCACTTAGTCCAGGAACTCGAAGCGGGTCTGCAAACAACACCAGATAGTTTTCAGCTCTCAGATTGGGCTCAAGAGGTAGAGCAAGGGCTAGCCAATGCTCTGATTCAAATCAACGGTCGAAATGCCCTGCTTCAAGACATTCTGGCTACAAAGGCTTGGCCGGACGCTGACCCCTGGAGTTTTTTGGCGAAATTTGTTCAAAGCGGCGAAGGCCTAGCCGTTGGACTGAAGCAGGTTCAAGACCATTGGGCTCGATATCGGCAAGCCGTGCCGAGTTTTCTTCAAGATTTTCTGTCTCCCCAAGGAATTGTCTCACAAAAGCGAGCCTTAGAAGGTAAAATCGACACCAGTCGTCAGCGTGCGACAGAGCTTCAAGAAGAAATTCAGGCTCTGCGAGCCAAATCGATCCTTATAACAGCCCAACTCGAAGAGTACCGCCAGAGTCTTGAAGAACTCAAGATTCGCCAAGGAACTATGAGTGCTCAAGCCGGAGCAGGGGAAACAGCCTTGGCCGAATTGTATCAGCGTGTTCAAGAGCAGGAATGGAGCCGCCAAGAAAATGACCGTGACCAAGAAGAACACCACGAAAGAATTCGCTTAATTGACGAGAACCTTGAAGGCCTGAAGACGCAAGAAACAGAACTGGGACGTCAGGATAGTAAGCTCAGGGGAGAAACTGAGAAGCTCGACACGGCTATTCGGGAAAGAAATCAACAGCTTTTAGGTTTAGAAAAAGGGATCAAACAAAAGATGGACCTGCTCGCCGAAAGCCAGCGGGAAGTAGAACGCTTTCAAGTCCATAAGGCACAGCTGGAAACAGAAATACAGGCTCTCTTGGATCACTTTCGCGATAAACATTCGGTCGACCTAGCCGATTCGCTTTCTACGCTTGATGCCTTAGACGATACTGATGAAAAAGAGCTTTGGAATGAAAAGAAAGAAGAACTCAAAGCTCTAGGGCAGGTCAATCTTATGGCCGTCGAAGAGTTTGCCGAAGTGGATGAACGTTACCGGTTTTTGACGACACAATCCGAAGATCTCAAAAAAGCCCGAGAAGATCTCAACCAAGTGACAAAAGAAATTCGACGTGAAAGCGTGTTGTTGTTTGAAAAGACTTTCAGCGAAATTCAGCATCAGTTCCACCAAGTGTTTCGACGCCTCTTTGGTGGTGGTAGAGCTGAACTGCGTTTAAGTGATCCCGCTCATCCCTTAGAATCTGGTATTGATTTGTATTGCCAACCCCCAGGGAAAAAGCTGGAAAGCATCAGCCTTCTTTCCGGCGGGGAAAAATCTATGACAGCTGTTGCTCTTTTGTTTGCGACCTTTCAAGTCAAGCCTTCACCCTTTTGCCTCTTAGATGAAATCGATGCCGCTTTGGATGAAGCCAATGTAGACCGTTTTGTGAATATGCTGTTTGAGTTCGCCAAAACCTCTCAATTCATAGTCATTTCTCACAATAAGAAAACGGCGGCAGGGGCCTCGACGATGATTGGCGTTACGATGGAAGAACCGGGAATCTCAAAAATTATAGCCATTCGTTTAGCGGGTGAACTCACCGAGGCTTTATCATGAAAAAACTGATTCAACCTCGTGAATGGCGATTATTCTGGATGGTTTCCGGTGTCCTTTCGCTCATTGCGGCACTAGTCACGGTCTTAGTTGTTCTTTTAGGAAAACCAGGTGCCTCGGCTGAAGCTCTCCCTTCCCAGAGTCCTTTTCGGTCTGACGTGGCTTCCACCATTCCTCGTGAACTGTTTTTAAATGATTTTCGTTTTGCTCAACCCGGCGGAAGCTGGTTGACTGGACCCTGGAATAGTCCTTCGGATCAAGGGTTAAACAGCATCAGTCAACAGCTTAAAAAATACTGGATACCTCCCACAGAATTGAAACTGCTTCATTTGCCCCAAGACAACAAGCAACAAATTCAAAGCCTTTTGAATGAGGCACCCTGATGCGGAAGCAAGCTCTTGTCGTTTTAGTCGTGCTTTTTTTAGTTTCTTGCTCGACTCTACCGCTTTCAGGACCGCTTGCCGAAAAAAAATCAGCCGAACAGACTACACTCAAGGCTCCTGTGTATGAACTCCCCCCGAAGGTTTCCCCCATGGCACCGCTTTTGGTAACTCCTCCTTCGATAGCATTGCCACAACACTATCTCCTAACCCCCACCCACGCTCCTTGGAAGTTGACTTTGCCGCTTCCGCCCTCAGCTCAGCCCTTTCAACCTCCTCTATTACCCTTAAAGCCACCCGCCACTGCACCTGGAGCTTCTTTGCCAGCGACTTCGGTTTCCCCAGCCAACGGGGTTCTCCCGACCCCTTCACCCTCTGTGACTCCTGATCAAAAGGATGCCTCTTGGGTCCCTGCACAACCAGCACAACCTGTACCTGCCGCACCCATTCCCGAAGCTGTTCCCAGTTTGCTCCCTAGTACTCCCCAGGCCTCAGGAGACGTTAAGCCCCAGGACATCACCGCCCATGCCGGCGAAGATGTTTTTGTTCAATTCGCCAAAACAAATTGGATTTACCTTGACCCTTCCCGTCAGCAAAAAGAGGTGGGTTTTTTAGAAAGTCGTAGAGAGGCAAAAGGCACAAGTTTTCTCTTTCGGCCACAAAAAGTTGGGGAATGGAGCTTGGTATTTCAACGTCAAGATTTAACTACAGGGCAGGCAGAAAGTCGCTTGGTTCGGCTTCATGTCTTGCCCCGTGCCGCGCGCCCTTCAGAAACCCTTGCCGGGGCAAGTATTCAATCCGCACCGAATGATAAACCGACTCCAGAAGAAAAAGCTTCCGTTCAAGCCACTCAAGGAAACGTGCCCCCAGCTGTGCAAACCTTATTACAAAACTATTCAGCAGAAGATACTCAAGCCAATTGGAAGATTGGGAGCCTTCTGGCCCAAAATGGACAACCCCAAGAAGCCCTGGTGTACTTACGGCGAAACTTAGGGAAAGAGTCGCCACAACGGGCAGCTAGTTTGGAGCTTGCTACGAGGTTGGCTCTTGCTGATCCCAAAGATGACTTAGAAACGCTATTGCCGTATTGGGTGAAGTTTCATCAGGTTCCTCAAGAGACGCTATTTTTAGACGTTTTGTCAGCGCTGAAAAAGTTTCATCGTCCAGAAGACGGTTTGGACTGGGCGGCTTATTATCCGACTTGGTATCCCATTCCGACAGCGCGAGACCGATGGTTATTTTTAAAAGCCTCGCTTTTGGAAGAACCTGGCTCACAGCAAGATCCGATTCAAGCTTGGCGACTGTATCGGACTCTTGTGAACGATTACCCCTTAAGTTCTTACTGGATGAAAGCCGGTGAACGAAGTGCGGCTTTAGATCGTCAAATTCTTGACGTACGGTAACTTGGGTTGACGAAAAACGGCTGAATACTGTATAAACTAACGTCTATGTTTGAAGGTCTAACGTCGAAGTTTTCTGATATTCTCAGGACATTGTCCGGTAAAGCGTCCATTTCCGAGAAGAACGTTCAAGATGTTCTAGAAGAAATTAAGATTGCCCTGCTTGAAGCGGATGTGAACCTTCGCGTTGTTCGCCGTTTTGTCAATCAAACTTTAGAAGAAGCCCAGGGCACTGCCGTTCTCCGTTCGGTCAATCCAGGTCAACAATTTATCAAAATTTTATTTGACCGGATGGTGAAACTTCTAGGAGACGAAAAGCAAGATTTAGTCCTTAAAGGACCAGACACGCTCAGCGTGATCTTGTTTTTAGGTCTTCAGGGCTCTGGAAAAACAACAACAACGGCAAAACTAGCAGCTCGACTCAAAGGAACTGGACGTAAGGTTCTGTTAGTCGCGGCTGACTTGCAACGACCTGCTGCGGTTGAACAATTGACCGTTTTAGGCCGTTCCATTGGGGTGGAAGTCTATCAAGAGGCTTCTCAAGACCCCGTTCGTGTGGCTCAAAATGCTCTGAAGTACGCTAAGAAAAATCTTTTTGACACCATGATCGTGGACACGGCCGGTCGTTTGCAGGTGGATGAGCCTTTGATGGCCGAAGTTGCCGCGGTCAAGAAAGCGGTAGACCCTGTCGAAACCTTGTTGGTCGCTGATGCGATGACGGGGCAAAATGCGGTCGAAATTGCTCAAGCTTTTGACGCCAAAGTCGGGCTTTCGGGCATAATCCTTTCGAAATTTGATTCCGATACCCGAGGTGGGGCTGCTTTATCTCTAAAATCGATTACCGGTAAACCCATTAAGTTTGTCGGTGTTGGTGAAAAAATTGAAAACCTCGAACCCTTTTATCCGGATCGATTTGCCAGCCGGATTTTGGGTATGGGCGACGTGGTTTCGTTGGTCGAAAAAGCTCAAGAGACGTTTGATGCTCAAGAAGCCGCTGCGCTTCAGACCAAGATGGCGTCGAGCACCTTTACTTTGGAAGATTATCTGGACCAGTTTAAAAAGGTCCGAAAAATGGGTTCGGTTCAGCAATTGATGGCCATGATTCCTGGCTTGGCGGGCCAAATGCCCGAAGGTGCCGTCGATGAACGCTTGATGAAACGAGAAGAAGCCATCATTCTTTCGATGACCCCCAAAGAACGAAAGAACCCCCTCATTTTGGGTCCAAGCCGACGAAAACGAGTCGCACAAGGCAGTGGGACTACGGTTTTTGATGTCAATGTTTTCTTGAAAAAGTTTGAGAAAACAAAACTTATGATGAAGAAAGTCGCCAAAAGTAAGGACCTTCAATCGAAGGTCGCGAAACAGTTTGGCGGTATGCCATTTTAAAGGAGGAACGATGAGCGTTTCGATTCGTCTGAAAAGATTCGGCGCCAAGAAGCGGCCTTATTACCGTATCGTGGTTGCCAATTCGACATCCCCCCGTGACGGGAGAACTCTGGAAGAGGTAGGTTACTATCATCCAGTGGAAAAAGAAGAAGGTCAGGTTGTGTTCAAAGCCGAACGCATTCGCGAATGGCTTTCGAAGGGCGCTCAGGTGTCCCCCACCGTCAAGAGCCTTTTGAACAAAAATAAGTTCTATTTGGGTTGATGAGAGGGTAGGGTTGTGGAGAAAGAACTCGTAGAATACATTGCCAAATCGCTGGTGGATGATCCGTCCGAAGTGATGGTCAACCAGATCGAAGGCGAAAAATCCACGATCCTGGAATTACGCGTCGCTGCCACTGATCTCGGAAAGGTGATCGGAAAACAAGGACGCATCGCCAAGGCGATCCGTACCGTTTTAAACGCTTCGTCCACGAAGTCGGGAAAACGGGTCGTTCTGGAAATTCTGGATTGATTCATGGCGACCTTCATGGCCGTCGGGAAAATCCGCAGTAGCCACGGTGTTCACGGTGAGCTGAAGTTTTTCAGCTATTCTGGAGAATACGAGCACTTCAACCAGCTAAGTCAGGTTGAACTTCGTCAGGGTCCTTTGCAAAAAGTGTACGCTGTTGAGTCCTTTCGCCTGGCTGGAGAAATTCCCCTGATGAAGTTAGCCGGAATCGATACCCCTGAGCTAGCTAAAACTCTTGCAAACTGGGAGATCTGGGTTGAGCGGTCTCAAGCCGCTCCCTTGGAACCTGGAGAATATTATTTAGGGGATCTGATTGGTTGCCGTGCCGTGAACGGCGACAAGGTACTGGGGACAGTAACCGGTTACTTGGAAGGCGGAGTAGCCCCTCTCATTGAGGTGGCAAAAGTTGAAGGCGGAACAGCTTTAGTCCCGTTTCAACAACAGTATTGGGGTGAAATTGATCTGACCGGACAGACCATGCAGCTTTTGACACCGTGGATCTTAGAATGACTTTCACGGTTCTCAGCTTATTCCCCGAGATTTTAGAAGGCTTTTTTCAGACTTCTTTGATGAAAAAAGCTCGAGATAAGGGCTTAATTACCGTGAATTTGGTGAATATCCGCGACTTTGCGCATGATCGCCACAAAACGTGTGATGATGTTCCTTATGGCGGTGGCGCCGGTATGGTCCTCAAACCGGAACCTTTAGCCGAAGCTCTGGATTCTGTGGGAGCTTTAGCGAAAAGGACCCTCTATCCGACACCGTCGGGCCGAACTCTTACACAGGGTTTGGTTGAAGAATTAGCGAAAGAAGATGAGCTTGTGCTGATCTGCGGACGCTATGAAGGTATTGATCAACGAATCATCGACGAGTATGTCGATGAGGAGATTTCCATTGGTGACTATGTATTGTCATCAGGAGAAGTCGCTTCGTTGGTTCTCATTGACGCGGTCTATCGGCTCAGAGACGGGGTGATCAAATCTCGATCTTTAGAAGAAGAGAGCTTTTCCGGTTCGGGTCTTTTAGAATACCCGCAATATACGCGACCGGAAGTCTTTCGAGGACTGTCTGTGCCTGAAGTTTTACTGTCTGGTCATCACGGCCGGGTTGCAGAATGGAGAACACAGAAAAGCGTCGAAAAAACAAAACGTTTGCGGCCAGATTTACTGGACCGCCTGGGTCACAGAGGTAACGAGGAGGAAGGTTATGGACCTAATTAAGTCGATTGAAGCTGCCCAGCTAAAAGAACTCGCCCCATTTAAAGTTGGCGACACCATCAAGGTGCATTTTAAGATTGTGGAAGGAAAGACAGAGCGCGTTCAGGTGTACGAAGGTACAGTCATCGCGATGCAGAACTCTGGCTTGCGCAAAACATTTACGGTGCGCAAAATTTCCTTTGGAGTTGGTGTAGAACGTGTTTTCCCTTTTCATTCACCCCGAATTGAAAAGGTCGAATTGGTAAGACCAGGTCGCGTTCGCCGTTCTAAACTCTATTATCTGCGTGATCGTGTCGGCAAAGCCGCCAAGGTCAAGGAATTGATCAAGAAAAAAGATTCGGTTTAGGACCGGAAAGGGATAATCCCTTGCAGGTGTTTTCGGGAACCCTGATTCCCTCACCCCGTTTTTTCCCCTTAGGGGGGAAGGCGGGGTCTTTTTTTAGTGCTCGTGTAGCCTCGTACGACCCTGTTCACCATACAGCCGTGGTCATTGTAGATCGCCAACCTGTCCAAGTAGCGACAGAGTTTCCGCTTAAACCGGGCGAAGTGCTTCGACTTCAAGCCCTACAAGTAGACCAACGCTGGCTTTGGAAAGTTCTGGCACCGCTGAGTGAACAATCTTCTTTAGCCAGTTTACCCTCTGCTTGGGTGCAAGCCTTTGTCCAACTTGGGTTAGCCCCGCATCCCGAACGAATTGCGCAACGAATGGCTCGTTTTGGACGAACTGACACAGCTGCGGATTGGGGAGCCCAAGCGGAAGCTCGTCGCTGGCCAGATACTCCTAATTTTATTGCGGCTTGGTCACACTTCGAAGCTTTGTTAGAACAAGACCCTGAACAGGCTCTGAAACGTCCCTTTAAGGATCCCGCCTTTCGAGAACGTGAAGAGTTACTAGCTTGGAATAAGGGGAGCTTGAGTCAACCAGGGAGCTGGAGTTTGTTCCCTGTCCCTTTTCAATGGCAAGGTCAAAAAGGTTGTCTTTGGGTAAAGACTCGTCAAAAAGTAAAGAAATGGGAATCGAGCTGGGTGACGTGGAGTTTAGGTGTTCCTCTAAGATTGAATGTGGAAAACCAGTTGAAATTATCTTTTTTTCGACCACAAGATGAGGTTTTCTATAAAAATAATGCTACATTTATAGCGAAGATCCTGTCACTAGCAAATCAATCTGGGTTAAAGGCAGTTGTGACTTCCCAAAATTCGTTGCCAGTCTCAGGTCTTCGGGGAGTGGATGTTAGAATCTGAATACCTGGACAAGAGTAGCCGTTTAGTTGGTCTCAAGTACGAGCCTGGTACTCTCGCTCCGAGAATTCTTTTTAAAGCTTCAAGACTCCAAAGCCAGTCAGTGTTAAGACTGGCTAAAAAATATGGGGTTCCTCTTCGACGTGAGGCAGACTTGTTAGAGGTTTTATTTACCTTTCCTGAAGGGGCTTTTATACCTGAAAGTCATTATGCTCTGGTGGCAGGGATATTATCTGAAGTCTACCGTTTGAAGGGCAATCGAAGCGGATCGTAGGAGGCTTACCACTGATGTCTTCATTGTTGATTCAACCTCAAATTCCGTTTTGGACGTTTCCCGATGATGATCAAGCTGAAATCGTTCATCAACAACTCCGGAATAGTCTGGAAGGTATTTTTTCAGAAATACAAAAATATGAAACATTGCCCCCTGCTTTTGAAGATTTTTTGAAACAATTTCATTCCGCGATGTCTCTTCAAGGGTGGGGACTTTTGAGGTTTTTTTTGACTGGTCGCTGGGAAAATCCCGATGTGGTTGCTTCAAGCCTGCATGTTGCCCTTGTTGCTTGGTTAATGACGACTTCTAGGGCTTGGCCCGAAAAAAAACGTGAACTTTTTTTACGTGTCACATTACTCCATGATGTAGGAATGCTGTTTGTTCCCTCGGGGTTGTTACATAAAGAAGGAAAATTGTCGGTCCAAGAGCGCTCTTTGATAGCTGCCCATCCCGGTGTTTCTTTTAACTTAGTCAAAAAGTGGGGGGAAAGTTACGAATCCACTCAAGTGGCATGGCAACACCATGAAGAGTGGTCTGGTGGCGGCTACCCTCAAAATCTCAAAGAAAAAGAGATCCACCCTTGGGCAGCCTTAACTGCTGTCTTGGATAATTTTGTGGCACGCTCAACACAACGCTCGTATCGAAGTTCGTTAGTGGGCTATAGCGCTATGAAACAGCTCATCGCAGAACAGCAAAAGCGTTTTAATCCTGTTTGGGTTAAAGAGTTGGTGGCGGTTCTAGGAATGTATCCGCCGGGAAGTATAGTCTTGCTCAGCGATGGTAGCATCGCGAGGGTCACCGAGTCTCAAACAGGTAAGCCCTTACGTCCCCGTGTGCGGATCATGATCGATCAATTTGGCACGGAATATCGACAGGATCGTGGTGGTTTAGTTGATCTAACTACCACGAGTACCTTTATTGCTCGTCCTGTGGATTTTCGGGATGTCAACGAGGCTTAGCACCAAGGAACGCGGCGAGGTTGCCGAGCAAGCCGTGAGCAGTTGGCTTCAAGCACAAGGTTACGCCATTCTTCAAAGAAATCTCAGGTCCCGCGAGGGAGAAGTCGATATAGTAGTATACAAGGACTCAACGCTAGTGTTTGTTGAAGTTAAATCGAGGAGCACCGGTGGGGTGGATACCTTGGAACATTCGATTCATGCCCGAAAAAGAGCGAGAATACTCCGATGTGCCGAACGATTTATCTCGGAACATCAGTGTTGGAAGCAATCGTTAATCCGTTTTGACGTGATATTTTACGGCATTGACGGTTTTCATCATATTCCAGGGGCCTTTACGGAGAGTGGTCTGACATGATGCTGTCACAAAAAATTCCGGTATACCGGTTAGAAGAACTCAAGAAAAAGCTCGGTGAAAAGGCATATATGCAAACAGCAATTCTAGAAATTGCTGTGTTATTGACAGAGAGTATTCATCGGGGGCATTTTTTGCTTCATGAAAGAAAATAATGCTGATAAACGCCGAGGCTTTCGCCGTCGCAATAGACCTGAGGAATTTCCTCGCTTAATTTTAAACTCATTAACCTGTGTGGTTTGCGGTCAAGTGATAGCAGAAATGGCCAGTGCGGTTGCCTTTGGTCCCGAGCAAGGTCCTGCTCATTTTGACTGTGTTCTACAAGCGTTACAAGAAAGAGAACCTCTGCATGAGGGGGAACGGTTGGCTTACTTGGGGTCAGGTATGTTTGGTGTTGTGCACGATCTGGATGCAAAAAACTTTCAGATTGTTCGCAAGATTCCTGTCGAAGATCCGCATAACCCTCCCGAATGGCGTAAAGAAATTAAAGCTTTAGTGAAAGCTCGAACCGCCATACCTATGTAAAGTTTAATCTTGATAGGAAATTCCAGCTTCCAGCTCAAAAAGAGCTGTCGAGCTGGGAACGCTATAGAGGGTGGCACCTTCTCCCAGGCTAAATAACGATATTAGGGTTTTGAGGAAAAACGAGGTATGCGGCGAAGTAACCCAGCTTAAGCGACCCCCAAACAAGCCTGTGTCAATTTGTGTCCACGTAATAGCACTGGAAGTATAGGTCCGATTTAAGGTTTGATACCCCAAATCTACGGCAATTCGAAAAGGAATATTTTTTTCAAAGACTTCTGTATCAAAGAGGTAGCGTGTTTGTGAGTCTTTAACAAAGATTCCGCTATTATTTGTCAGAAATGCCTTATTGGCTACTGAAAAGGTTAAAATACCATGTTCAAGATACACCCCCGCTACAGCGTCCATTCCAGAGGTATACTCATCCCCATTACTGGCTACTGGTGCAAAGGTGGTAAGAAATCCCCCCCCTATGAAGCCTAAGCCAGGTTTGGTAACCTGCAAATTTAACGACATGCCGGGGTTGAACCAGGTTTGCGGAGTTGTCAAAGTTCCCACAAAAGGACTCAAGGCCAAGGAAAAATTTTCCTGAGAATAGCCCAGCTGAAGAAAAATTCTTCCACGTTGGATGGGATCTCCAACCCAGCCAGAACTTAGGGTAAAATCATTTTTAAGTTTTTGAGTTAAAAGTAAGGAACCGTTGCCGTAAAGATCAGAACCCGAAAAAGTTTCTCCGGCTGTGTCGGCTTGGCGGCTGGGTGCCCAAGTAAGGTTAGTCCATAGCGTAGAAGCCTGCCAATCCAGTGCGCTAGCGGGGATGCCTGAACTCACTAAGATGCCAAGAATAAGTATGAAACGGATCATTAAACCATTTTATAACAAATAACACAAAATTCCAGAAGGATAGTGGGGTTTTGTCAAAAATTCTTGCCTTGACTTAATAGATTTTCTATATCAAGCTTTATAAGTATGAGCGACTATCTTGATCCGAACAATGAAGAGCTGTTGAAGGACTTCTTTGCGGAAGCCCAAGGGCAAGTCGATACTCTCGAACAAAATATCTTAGTTCTAGAGAATGATCCCCACAATAAAGACGCTGTGGATGAAATTTTTCGTGCGGCGCATACCTTAAAAGGCGGGGCTGCCACAGTTCAGATGTTTGAACTTTCTGAGTTCACTCACGTGGTTGAGGATGTTCTTGATGAAATCCGAACCGGAACTGTTAAGGTCAATGAATCTGTCGTTGATACCCTGTTGAAGTCTATCGATGTCATTAAGCTCATGCTAGAAGCTCGTTTAGAAGGCGAGGTGTATGAGGAAGATATTAGCGGGCTAAAAAATCGTTTAACAAGTTTTTTAGCGACTGGGGCAGAACAAAAAGCCAAAGCTCCCTCAAAAGCAACGAAACCAGCACCTGTAGAGCCAGTTGCCGCCGCAATCGCCTCAAAACAGTCTTCTTTGCCCTTGAGTGAGTATGAGGTTTTAGAATTAAAACAAGCGGCAGAAGGTAGACCGATCTACCGAGTCATGGTCGAGTTTGATGAGGCAAACCCCATGAATTCTGTGGGCGGAATTCAAGTTTTTGCCGTATTAAAAGAGTTGGGTTCAGTCCTCAAGACCATTCCTGAGTTTGATAAGCTGTATGAAGATCAGTTCTGGCCTACGGTTGAATATTTTGTCGCTTTAGATAAAGACCCCCAACTTGTTCAAAAAAAATGCCAAATACCCGATGTCACGACCTTGGTTTCTTTACAGGATTTGGATAAAGAAGCTTCATCTGTTCCAGTACCAAAGGCAGTTGCACAGCCGGAAAAAGCCCAAACGAAATCTTCTGTGGCTAAACCACCTGCCTCAGCACCCTCCGTCAATGTCAACCAGGCTTCAGCAAAGAACACGGGTGAAGTCAATGCTATTCAGGCCTCTGGAGAGTCTGAGAAAGAAGCTTTGGCCAATCCCGAAGAACATGAAAACCTCAAGGAAGGAAAAAAGCCCGCCTCTTCTGTCGTGGGCTCCATCCTTCGAGTCGATTCCAAAAGAATTGATAATCTTTTGAACCTTGTCAGTGAAACGGTCATTAGTAAAGCTACGTTCAGTCAAATTTCGAATCAATTTGGCGAAGCGTTGAATCATTTACAAGAAGCTTCTTTAGCTTACCGCACAGATTTAAAGGAGCTTTTAGAAGCTCTTCCCCAGTACCTTGATGAAATTCAAAAAGGAAAAACAGTAAAAGAGTTAAAAAAGACTCTTCAAGAACGTTTTGGAAAAACCTTTTCACTTTTTGATCCCGTCGAAACTCAACTCAAAGGTACTGTAGCAACTTTCCGAGGCACGGCGCAGAATTTGGGGCGAATCATTGGAGAACTGCACGAAGGGGTTCTACGGATTCGGATGGTTCCGATTTCCCAGATCTTCTCACGCTTCCCTCGTCTGGTTAGGGATTTATCCAAAACCCTGAATAAAAAGATTAGTTTAGTCATTGACGGTGAAGAAACTGAACTCGACAAATCCGTGATCGAAGACTTGTTGGATCCATTGATTCACTGTGTTCGTAATGCCATTGATCATGGTATCGAAAATGCTGCCTTGAGACAGGAACGTGGTAAGCCCGAAGAAGGTCGGGTTCTACTTTCAGCTCGAAACGAAGGCAACATGATTGTGATCGAGATTTCGGACGATGGAAACGGGATTGATGTCGAAGCCGTCAAACAGAAAGGTGTGGAACGTGGGCTGGTTCATCCAGGTAAAATCCTTTCAGACGTGGAAGCCTTTAATCTTATCTTTGAACCTGGGTTTTCAACGGCAGAAAAGGTAACCAACATTTCTGGTCGTGGTGTGGGGTTGGATGTCGTCCGAAAGCAAATCGAAAAACTCAACGGAACTGTCAGTATTTGGTCAGAAAAAGGCTTGGGGAGTAAGTTTACGATTAAGCTTCCCTTGACCTTAGCGATAATTCAAGGGCTTTTGGTACGGGTGGGGCGTGAAGTTTATGCCATACCCATAACCTCGGTGATTGATAGCCACAGGATTAAGGCCACTGAAATTAAAGTGATAGATAATTACGAAGTGTTCAATGTTCGTAAAGATGTGATTTCTCTGATGCGGCTCAATCGTTTGTTCGGGATTGAAGCTGATGAAAATGTCCCCTTCCATTATGTCGTTGTTGTGGGGAGCGGTGATAAAAAAATAGGTTTAGTGGTCGATGCCTTAATTGGCGAAGAAGATGTTGTGATCAAACCGTTGAAGGACCAATACACCAATACCCCTGGCATTGCTGGTGCGACTATTT